>NZ_RZOT01000016.1:0-25407 GCF_003999085.1 Mesorhizobium sp. M4A.F.Ca.ET.090.04.2.1 | reverse complement strand
GAACAGGCGGATCGGCCGTTCCGCCGGTGACCATCTATCCGCCGGAACGGCCGATCCGCCTGTTCCGTTCGCCCGAGCCGATCGAGGTGCCGGCCACCGAGATGCCCGAGGGACCGCCGATGAATTTCCGCTGGCGGCGCGCGCTCTACCGCGTCGCCCGCGCCGAAGGGCCGGAACGCATCGCCGCGGAATGGTGGCGAAGGCTTCCCGGCGAGGAGGAAGCGCCGACCCGCGACTATTTCCGCATCGAGGACAGCGACGGCCGCCGCTACTGGCTCTATCGCCAGGGCCTTTACGGCGCGTCCGATACGCCGCCGCGCTGGTTCATGCACGGGGTCTTCGCATGAACGCGCTTGCCGCCACCGCCTATGCCGAATTGGGCATCCAGTCGAATTTCTCATTCCTGCGCGGCGCCTCCAAGCCGGAGGAACTGGTGGTCGCGGCGAAATTCCTCGGCTTCTCCTCGATCGGGCTTGCCGACCGCAATACGGTGGCGGGCGTCGTGCGCGCCTGGCAACAGTCCAGGGTGGAGACGCTTGCCTATCATCCCGGCTGCCGCCTGGTGTTCGGCGACGGCACGCCTGACATCCTCGCCTATCCGCGCGACCGCGCCGGCTGGGGACATCTGTGCCGCATGCTGACGCAGGCCAATCTGCGCGACGAGAACGAGAAGGGCGCCACGCTGCTGAAGCTGAGCGACCTCCTCGAATGGGGGGACCTGATGTCGCTGGCGGTCCTGCCTGAGCTGTCCGCAAACGCCGAGGTCGGCCTTGCAATGCTTAGCCGGCTGAAGGATCGCTTTGGCGCCGCCCTTCGGCTTGCCGTCTCGCCGGATTATCGCGGCAACGACCGTTTCCGCATCGAGCAGGCGGCGGCGATGGCGGATCGGCTGGGCATGCCGCTGTTGGCGACCAACGACGTCCTCTACCACAGCGCCGGCCGCCGCTCGCTGCAGGACGTGCTGACGGCGATCCGCCTTAACACGCCCGTCGCCCAGGTCGGGCTGGAGCTGGCGGCCAATGCCGAGCGTCATCTGAAGCCGCCGCAGGAAATGGCCAGGCTTTTCCGCCGGCATCCGCAAGCGCTGGCGGAGACGCTGCGCTTCGCGGACGAGCTGAGTTTTTCGCTCAGCGACCTCGAATACAACTATCCGGACGAGCCGACCGAATCCGGCCTCGGGCCACAGGCCGAGCTTGAACGGTTGGCCAGGGAGGGGGCCGCCACGCGCTATCCGGCCGGCGTCCCCGCTTCCGTCTTGCAGCGCATCGAGGAAGAGCTCGCCCTCATCGAGCGGCTGAACTACGCGCGCTATTTCCTCACCGTTTACGACATCGTCCAGTTCGCCCGCCGCCAGCATATCCTTTGCCAGGGGCGCGGCTCCGCCGCCAATTCCATCGTCTGCTTCTGCATCGGCATCACCGAGGTCGGCCCCGACCGGATCGACACGCTGTTCGAGCGCTTCATCTCCGAGGAGCGCAACGAGCCGCCCGACATCGACGTCGACTTCGAGCATGAAAGGCGTGACGAAGTCATCGCCTATATCTACCAGAAGTACAGCGCCAAGCGCACCGCGCTCGCCGCCGCCGTCATCAGCTATCGCGGCCGCTCGGCTTTGCGCGAGGTGGCGAAGGCGATGGGCCTGTCCGAGGATGTCCGCACCGCCCTGTCCAGCTCGATCTGGGGCTGGTCGACCTCGGAGCTTGGCGAGAAGGAAGCGAGCGCCGGCGGCATCGACCGCAGCGATCCGCTGGCCAGGCAGGTGATCGAGCACGCCAACGAGATCATGGGCTTTCCCCGCCACCTCTCGCAGCATGTCGGCGGCTTCGTCATCACCAGGGACCGCCTCGACGAGGTCGTCCCCATCGTCAAGACGGCGATGGACGAGCGCAAGATGGTCGAATGGGACAAGGACGACCTCGACGCGGTGAAGATCCTCAAGGTCGACGTGCTGGCGCTGGGCATGCTGACCTGCTTGAAACGCGCCTTCACGCTTCTCACGCATCATTATTCGGACGCGCGGGACGCCTATGGCCGGCCCTATGTGCTGGCCACCCTTCCGGAGGAGGACGGCCGGGTCTATGACATGATCTGCCGCGCCGACACGCTCGGCGTCTTCCAGATCGAGTCGCGCGCCCAGATGTCGATGCTGCCGCGGCTTCGGCCGCGCGAATTCTACGATCTCGTCATCGAAGTGGCGATCGTGCGCCCCGGCCCGATCCAGGGCGACATGGTGCATCCCTATCTGCGCCGCCGGCAGGGCAAGGAACAGCCCGAATATCCCAAGCCCGAGCTGGAGCAGATCCTCGGCAAGACGCTGGGCGTGCCGCTGTTTCAGGAGCAGGCGATGAAGATCGCCATCGTCGCCGGCGGCTTCAGGCCGGGCGAGGCCGACGAATTGCGCCGCGCCATGGCCACCTTCAAGCGCACCGGCACGATCGGCAATTATCGCCAGCGCATGATCGACGGCATGGTCGGCAAGGGTTACGAGAAAGCCTTCGCCGAGCGCTGCTTCAAGCAGATCGAGGGTTTTGGCGAATATGGCTTCCCCGAAAGCCATGCCGCTTCCTTCGCGCTGCTGGTCTACGCCTCCTGCTGGTTCAAGACCTTCTATCCCGACGTCTTCTGCGCCGCGATCCTGAACGCGCAGCCGATGGGTTTCTACCAGCCGGCGCAGCTTGTGCGCGACGCCCGCGACCATGGTGTGGAGGTGCGCGAGGTCGACATCAATTTCTCCGTCTGGGACTGCACGCTGGAGCAAACGGCCTTCGATCCGGCCCGCGTGCTTGCCCGCCATGCCGGGATGCGCGGCGTGATCGAGACCCACCATGCCGTCCGCCTCGGCTTCCGCCAGATCAAGGGCCTGTCGGAGGATCGCATGACGCTGTTCGTCGGACGGCGCGGTTCCGGCTACGAGACCGTGCGCGACGTTTGGTTGCGCTCCGGCCTCGATGTCGGCGAGATCGAAAGGCTGGCTGAGGCCGACGCCTTCCGCTCGATCGGCCTCGACCGCCGCGCCGCGCTCTGGGCGGTGCGTGCGCTCGACGGCAAGAGCGCCGCCGAGAAGCTGCCGCTGTTCGACCAGCCGACGGTCCGCCTTCGCGAGCTGGAGCCGGAGACCAGGCTGCCGACAATGCCGCTCGGCGAGCATGTCATCCACGACTACCGCTCGCTCGGCCTGTCGCTGAAGGCGCATCCGGTGGCTTTCCTGCGCGAGCGGCTCGACCGCGCCGGCGTGATCCCCAATGCGCGCCTTCCTGCTGTGCCGGACGGCAGGCGCGTCTCCGTCGCCGGCCTCGTGCTGGTGCGCCAGCGCCCCGGCAAGGGCAACGCGATCTTCCTGACCCTGGAGGACGAGAACTCCGTCGCCAACGTCATTTTCTGGGAAAGGACCTTCACCCGCTTCCGGCCGATCGTCATGGGCGCGCGCTTCGTGCGCGTCACCGGCAAGCTGCAGTCGGAGTCAGGCGTCATCCATATCGTCGCCGAGAAGGTAGAGGACCTGACGCCCTGGCTGACCGTGCTTTTGGAGGAGATGCCGCCGGCTTTGCCAGCCCCTCCGGACATCGCTGTGCTGTCCGGCAAGGCGGAGAGCGTCATGCCCAAGGGTCGGAATTTTCAGTAGGGATCGGCCCCAACGACGTCTTCACGCCAATGCATGTTGAAAACCGTCGAGATTGGCTGAGAAGCAAGGAGCAAAGCGACGCGGCGCGGACCCCAGGATGACGATGGGAGGAAGGGCTTCCGCCAAAGGCTACGCCCCCGCCATTTACGATGGCCCGCTCAGCCGCGGCGGCGACAGCAGATCCTCGGCGGAAATCGTCCGCGCCTCGGAAGGCAGCATGATCGGAATGCCGTCGCGCACCGGATAGGCGAGTTTGGCCACGCGCGAGATCAGCTCGCCACGCTCAGCATCCCAGGTCAGCGGACCCTTGGTCAGCGGGCAGGCCAGCAGCTCCAGGAGCTTCGGATCGACACTGGCCTTCTGTCCGTCACGCCCATCCGCAGCCATCGCACTTTTCCTTGTCCAACTGGTGCTTAAGGGTGTTGAGATTCAGGTCAGGCCGAGTCGAAAATGGCGGCTTCCGAGAACCGGAGCAGAGCGCACTTGAAGTACGTGAGCACCGGAAGCGCAGGAAGCCGCCGTTTGCAGGCCGGCCTCACCTGAATATCGATACACTCTATTGCAGGCTAGAGCCAAAGTCCTCACCCTCGCGCGCCAGCGCCATTTCGGTGATGGCGATCAGCGTTTCGGCGCGCGTCTTCAGGTCCGCCGCCTCGAGCAGCGCCTGTTTCTCGGCAGGGCCATAGGGCGCCATCATCGACAGCGCATTGACCAGCATGGCGTTCTCAGCGCGGCTGACGCTTTCCCAGTCGGCTTCGAGATCGTTGGCCTGTAAATAGGCGCGAAACGCTTTCAGCAGCGACGGCCGGTCGACTTCGGCGCCGGCGCGGTCTTCGTCGAGATCGGCGAGGAAAGGCGCGATCCGGCATAGCCGGAACGGCGTCTTGGTGGCGGCCTCATGCGTGATGCGAAACCGGCAGACGCCTTGCAGCGAGATCAGATAGCGGCCGTCGCCGCTCTCGGCCAGCGAGATGATGCGCCCGGCGCAGCCGACGCTGCACAGTTCCGGCTCGCCGTCGTCGCGCAGCGCGCCGTCGAGGCTGGGCTGGATGATGCCGATCAGTCGCGCACCCCCGACCGCCTCGTCGACCATCTGCAGATAGCGCGGCTCGAAAATGTTGAGCGGCATGCGCCCACCCGGCAAGAGCAGTGCGCCGGCAAGCGGAAACACCGGGATCGTCGCCGGCAGATCGGCTCCACGCCGGTAGTGCGCGTTTCCCGCCTGCAATCAGTCCTCCGATCGCCTGAAGCATCTCAAATCCGCGATCTCCTCCATCCCCGCGCGAAGCCGGGGCCGCGCGTCGTGCTCTAACATGGCGCACCTGCGCCCGGCCGCAAGCCCATCCGGAAAAAACAGCCGGCGAACGGCCTCAGGAAAACAGCAGCGACGACAGTTTGCGCCGCGCCGCCAGCGTCGCCTCGTCGGTCATGCCCCAGGCCTCGAAGAACTTCAGCAGCTGCGCCTTGGCGCCGTCATCGTTCCAGCTGCGGTCGGCCTTGATGATCGCCAGCAGATTGTCGGCCGCTTGCGTCCGCTCGCCCCGGGCGTTCTGGATCATCGCCAGGTCGAAGCGCGCCTGGTGGTCGGCCGGATTGGCGGCAAGGCGCCGCTCGAACTCCGCCGGATTGCCGAGCGAGGCGGCCTGCGCGGCAAGCGCGATCCTGGCGCGCAGCGCGGCAAGCTGCGGCGCGTCCTTCTTGTCTTCCGGCGCCCGCGCCAGAACGGCCTCGGCGCCTTCCGTGTCGCCGGCCTCGAACAGCACTTCGCCGAGCCCGGCGATCGCCTCGATCGTCTCCGGCGCCTGTTCGAGAATGGCATCGTAGATGTCGGCGGCGGTCTGGATGTCGCCCGCCCCGCGCGCCTCGGCTGCCGCCGCCAGCGCCTCGCCCACCTGGTTGCCGGCGCCGTTCTTGCCGCCGACCTTCTTGATGAATTCGGCGATCTGGCTCTCGGGGACGGCGCCCATGAAGCCGTCCACCGGCTGGCCGTTCTTGAAGGCGATGACCGCCGGGATCGACTGGATGCCGAGTTGGCCGGCGATCGAGGGATGATCGTCGATGTTCATCTTGACCAGCTTGACGGTGCCGCCTGCGGCCTTGACCGCCTTTTCGAGCTGCGGCGTCAGCTGCTTGCAGGGGCCGCACCACGGCGCCCAGAAATCGACCAGCACCGGCTGGCGGCGCGATTCCTGGATGACGTCGGCGGCGAAGCCGGCCGTCGTCGTGTCCTTGATGAGGTCGGCCGGCGCCTCGCCGAGCGGGAGCTTGGGCTCGCCGCCGCCATATTGCACGGTCGTGGCATACTGGCCGCCACTGTTGCCGAACGGATTGTTGTCGCTCATGTCCTTGCCCTTCCAGTCGCGCTGCCGGCCAGCGGGGAGGCGCGACAATCCTTGCCTAGGTCAGTTTTCGCCATCCATGTGGCGATCAAGCCGAGACTTTCAAGATAACAGCATCGTGTCCGGTTGCCTCGACGAATCTGACGAGGTCGGCCGAGGCGATCGAGGTCGTCGCCTCGTTGGTGAGCGGGTGGGCGTTGACGACCGCATGGCTCATCAACTCCTGGTCGAGCACGACCTTGACCCGCCGCCCGCTGTCGTTGATCAGGCCGAAGACAGTGACCGCGCCCGGAATGACGCCGAGCAGTTCCATCAGCATTTCCGGCTTGCCGAACGACACCCGGCTGGCGGCGCCGATCAGATGATGTATCTGTTTGAGATCGACCTCCGCCTCCTCGCCGACGCTGACGAGGAAGAAATTGTCCTTCTTGTCCTTGAGGAAAAGGTTCTTGGTGTGGCCGCCGGCGATCTCGCCGCGCAACGCCTGCGAATCGGCGACCGTGTAGAGCGGCGGGTGGCGCACCGTCGACACGCTGATGCCGAGGTTGGCAAGAAAGGCATTGAGCTCGGCTTCGGTCTTCGGCATCGGTCCTCACTTCATTCCGGCGGGCCATGCCGTTTACGGCCAATGGTGCCCTCTCGGCAAGGCCGTCCTGGAACCCTACGGCAAACCCAAGCGCCGCAAAGCGATGCCGATGGCACTTGAGAGCTGGCCGAAAAAAGCTCGTCATTTCCCTGTTGCAATCGCCGCGCTCTTCAGCCATATAGGCGCGGCTTGCGGCCGAGGCCGCGTGAGCGGGTGTAGCTCAGGGGTAGAGCACAACCTTGCCAAGGTTGGGGTCGGGCGTTCGAATCGCCTCACCCGCTCCAAATCTTCTCAGATTTGAAAAGCAAAAAGGGCCCGGGTAACCGGGCCTTTTTGCTGTCTGACGCAGGAGCGAGCGGGGGAGTTGCCTCGCGCGCAAGATGATTCCTGCCGCCAATTCTACCAGTGTATTCGTGTCTTACATTTCGAATGTAAGGGTTAGGCGGAATGGCATGGTCAAATACGGCTCCAGAAAGAAGACTAAGTGATTCGGCAAAACCGGAGCTGACAAAGAAGTTGAAGAAAATGTCGTGGCGACCAGAGAACTAGGCGAACACTTATGCTCCAGTCCAATTGTTATTTCTTGTATCTGGAGAAGAATTGAAAATTCCGCGAGGAGCCGAGCCATTCGCTCGCGAGGTTCCGTATCTCTGGACCGGTGCTGTTGGGTGTGATTAACTATTGTAGTTCAGGGCGCCTTTCGCAATCGAGGGATGCGAATGTCGAGGGTTCATGGTGGCGGATTACATGTCGTTGCGGACTACTCCGAAGCGCCTCCATTTTCTTTTCAAAACCAGTCACCCAGCTTCACCGTCTTTGACTTGGATGGGCGCTTCGCCGGCCTGAAGCTGGACGGGTTCTACGAACCGGAGAAGCGGTCCGTCGCGCTGTCGCCAAAAGGCGCAGAATTATTCCTCGCTGAAAGGCTGGTACCGGACTTACCGAAGGGTTCGACGCTCTACGGTCGCATCATGCCTACGGCGGAGCCTTCGGAGCTACCGGATCCGGCCGCGCTTGCAGCGCTCGGCGAAGCGATGATGGAAGGGGCCGGTGGTGTCACCGTCGGTGCGCATATGCCGGCCGCCTACACCTATCTCGGCCAGTTCATAGCGCATGATCTCTCGCAGATGCGGGATGAGGATCCTGCCTGTCCCACGCTGAATTGGCGCTCTGCAGCACTCGATCTGGACAGCCTATTCGGTCCTGTCGACCGACATTTGCAGCCGGTGCGCGACACATGCCTGAGCGCCGGTTTGCGACTGGGCAAAACGCACGGCCCCAACGCAGGCTTCGACGATCTGCCCCGCACCCGGCAAGGTGAGGCCGTGATTGCGGACCAGCGCAACGACAGCAATCTCGGGATCGCACAGTTCCACGTAGCCATGACCAGGTTCCACCAGGCCGTTGCCTCACGCTTTCCGCATGAGAGCGAGGATGAGCAGAGAAGCATCACCCGGCAGCATTTCCAGGCGGTGGTCCTGTTCGATTATCTGAAGCACGTGATCGATCCGGTTGTTTATCGCGACGTATTCAGGAATGGCCGCGCTGTCGTGCGACCAGATAGCAGTTTCGACAAGGAGCCGTTCCTTCTCCCGGTTGAATTCGCAGCAGCATGTTTCCGCTTCGGGCACAGCATGGTCCGCTCGGAATACATGACCTGGGGAAGGCAGAACGGCGGAGCGCTGGCAAGACTACTGGAGCTCACACATCTCGGAGGAGGCCTGGAAGACGGGCGCTTGCCGGCGGACTGGGTCGTCCATTGGCCGAATCTTGCCGGCGGAGGGCAGAACGCGCCGATAGAGGCGGCCCGGATTGATACTCACCTGGCGCAGAAGCTATTTCGACTGCCAGATTGGATGTTCCCGACCGAGCCTGGCTGTGAAATCGCAAGTACGGCCAATCTGGCGGCCCGCACACTTGTGCGGGGGCGGACCGTGCTCATCCCGAACGCACAGGACGTGGCGGCTCGTGTCGCCAGAAGTCTCCAGGGGAGACCAGACCTCGCGGTTCTCGAGAACTGGCAGATCGATCACCAAACGACCTGCTTGGTGAGCAAGTGCCTCAACGCGGGGATTTCCTACGGGGAGCGGCTGCGCGAGCGGACGCCATTGTGGTTTTATACAATTCGCGAGGCGGAGCATTTTCAGGGCGGCCAGCGGCTGGGACCGCTTGCCAGCCGCATCGTCATGGAAACGATCCATGCCGCCATACAGGCCACTCCAAATGGCATTGTTGATGCCCACAACCGGGTTTGCTTCGAGCCCAAGTCCGAACTCGGCGGACGCGGACGTGGCCCTTTCGGACCGGACGATTGCCCCTTTGCCCTACACGACCTTATCGCAACCCAACAGAAAGCCAGCTAGGAGGAGAAGGCCATGGCGTCGATAGTCGTATACAAAATGGTTCAAGGCGCAGAGAACAGGTTCCAGGGAATGAAGGAGGCCGGAGATCGAATAGCCTCCGCCACTCAAAACCCCAACAATGACGCGGACGTGATCCTTATCAAGACGCTGGATGACCTCATCACGGAAAAGGATTCCACAGGTGCTGCTCTTTACAAGAGCAAATACACGCATAGTAACGGTGTAGAATACACTCTAGAAATAGACACCAACAATGGAAATCCACCGAGCCATGGACAATACAAGTATAATGTAAACGGAAATTACATAAAATTAAAAATAGAGGCAAAAAGGGACAAGCCGGACAGCAACGGGAACGAAAACATGCGGCTTACGGCCCCAAGAGATCCAGTGATCCTTGCCAATGGGTCATACCTGGACAAAGTAATAACCGATGTAGGCGGGGTCGTCTCTGACGACGTAAGGAAGTATCTGTTCGGAACCATCATGCTGCGGCGCTGCAGATAATTGGGTTCGGGAATCATACCTCGATCAATTGCACCAGATCACGCCGATCCTCGTCCCGCTTGATTGGGAAGGCGCCTAGAAACCAGTCCAAGATGTCCTTCAAAGTCGGTGGTGCAGGTCCTGCCCAGGCTGCGGCAACGGACTCCTGCAATTGCATCAGCGCCGCGCGAGCTTCATCTGTTCTTCCCAGCCTGCACAGGGCGGCAGTCTTCCAGCCGGCGGTGTCGACTATTGCGTTTCTGGACCGATCGGCCGCCGCGATTGCGCCTTCGAAGTCTCCGGCAAAATAGCGGATTACCGAGATGTGTGACCACTGGTAGTCCAAAAACATGGATGTCAAATCCATTGCACGCTCCAAGAACTGAGTAGCTGGACCGACGCGGCCCATGAACGCCATACCCAGAGCAGCCGACACCAACGTTTTTGGACTGTTGGGGTTAAGTTCAGCGGCTAGTTCGTAGTGCACTTCCGACTGTTCGAAATGTCGAGTCATCGCCGTTGACCACGCAACGACCAAATGATTGCGCGCGTCGAGTGGATCGAGGGCGACAGCGCGCTGCGCCAGTTCGGCAGCCCGCTTCGTTATCGAAGGATCTGCCGCAATCCCCGGTCGAATGAATTGCCGCGCATTGTGGATGCTGGCCAAACTGGCGTAGGCCGGAGCGAAATTCTGGTCAGCAACGATCGCGCCTTCGAATAGCCGTTCGGCTTCGTCGTCGGCGTCTGGTGTCCAGCGAGTCAGTAGATCCTCGCCGCGCAACCAGGCATCATAAACACCGAGATCTTGCGGGAGTCCTCTAACCTGGCGTGACAGCCTGTCATGCGAGAGGTAAACCTCCAGAGTTGAAGCGATCTTTCCGACCACCTGCTTCTGCAAGGACAGCCAGTTTCCAAGCGAGAATCTAAATGCCTCGCTCCAAATGACATGGTTCGTACCGGGATCGCTGACCGAGACCACCAACTGCATATCATCCTGGCTGTCCACGCATTGGGCCGTCAGCAGATAGTCCGTGTCAGGACCCTCGATCGCGCCATCCTTCAACTCGATAACTGTGAACTCCCGAAATTTGGACAAGTTGGCGACTAATTCGGAGCGGAACCCCCAGACCAGGGGAGAGATTCTCTTGGGTCGAGCCTCGAACTTTCCAACCGCGAGCGTTGGCGCTGGTCCACCAGGCCGACGTGCCTTTTTGTTCTGAGACAACAGCGGTTCTGGAGCTTTCAGCGCTTCCGCCAAAGCTGTCGTTTCCACGCTTGGCGCCAGCTGATATCGCTCACGCAGAAATGCGCGCAGGGTTTCGTAAACCCGCATTGCGGCGGCGACGTTGTGCAATTCGGCATGGTGGCGGATAAGACAGCGTGCAGCGCGCTCATGGCTAGGCTCGAGCACCAATAGGGCATTTGCCGCCCTGCGCATTGCAGGTTCGGACATCTCGAAGCGTTCCAGCATGGCCTCTAAGGCCTCCAATGCGTGGTCACGCCAATTGTGCCTGGTCACGCTTAGCCACGCGCTGAACAGGTCGCTGGTGCCTTCCAGGCCAAATAAGATCGCCTCAGACCAATCCGATCGTTTGAGGAGCAGGTCGTCGATCTTGCCCTCTCCAAGATCCTTCAACATGCGAACGACATCGACGCTTATGCGCGAGGGGCTTAACCCGATAATATTTCCGCGCCTGAGAATTCCCGCCGCCGAGTCGCCCGCAATTGATTTTTCCGCGATCTGCAGGCAATTCGCCATTGCGCGCCGAGCGGCTACCTGGCTTCGTTCTGGCCAAATTAAGGTAGCCAGCCGGTCATGCACCTCCTGATAGTTGCTGGACAGTGCAAGGTAACCGATCAGCGCCTGCGCTTTCGGGGAACGCAATGCGATTGCTTCGCCATCTTCCCGGTAAAGGCCCAGCCCATCGATGACCGAAATCAGCCGCTGATGGCCGTTGTCTGGGACATCAGCAACGTTGGAAGCAACCACATAGTAGAGCGCCAGCGGCTCGGGCATATTCTTCAAGGCGGGCCGCCCGGCGAAACGAAACCGCCACCGCGCGGTGTTGCGGGCCGCCCAATAGACGTCTTGCGTTACGCACACGCCGCCCGGCTCGGCCATCGTCTGTACCCGGGCAGCAACGTTTATTGCATGGCCGAACACATCGCCGTCACGACGATGAACCTCTCCAATATGCAGTCCGATCCGGAACCGACTGTAAAACGGTCTCTTGTCCAGGAGATCGGCCAGGGTACCCTGCATGAAAATGGCGTAGTCGATGGCGCTCGATACACCGTCAAACAAGATCAGGACCCCATCGCCGGTCGTCTTTATGAACTCTGCGCCGAATTCCTCGCAATGGGTTTGAAAGAGTTGGAAACAGAGCGAAACGAGATCCAGGGTTCCAAGTTCATCGGCGGCGGTCAGCCGGCTATATTGAGCCAGATCCGCAAACAGAATTGTTCTAAGTGCCGCTCGCTCCGATCGCGCTTGCATGGCCGCCCGCTGCCTGCCCTGTCGAATGTGCTATTCTGCTCTCCAACGCGGGCTTAGTCGACGGCACAACGACACTCATGACAAATGCTTTCATGAATGGTTGCGAACACGCCAGGGTCGGCGAACTGTTCAACGTGATTGACTTGCCTGTGACGGATGTTCCGGTTCACTTCGCGATCGCGATCCCGAATGATGCCTTGTTGCAATTGCCAATGATGCCTCGCGCAGCAATGCCAGAAACAGGCAGACTGGCCAGCGGTCGCGGATTGAGCATCGACGACTGCCGGGCGAGTTGCCTCGGCGAGGCAGCGGAACTCTTCAGTTGCTGCTCGTGGGGTGACGAGCCGGTGATCACCGCTACGGCCGACGAGATCGGACCGGCGGCAATCGCACCTGAAAGCCTGAATGGCTTCAGTCCAGATCAGATCGTAGCCCGCGCTGCGTGGAATAGAGAAAACACCGGCTTCGACTGGCGACCTCCGATCCGGCATCAATCTGCGGTGCTGGATTGGCTTAGGGTTGAGGATGCATTTGGCGGCGATGGGGCGTTCATACCCGCAGACTTCGCCTTCATAGGACGTCGAGAGGCCGGCGATGAGGCCGCGGTAGCGATCGGCGACAGCAATGGGTGCGCGGCAGGGACCACCGCGGACGCTGCGAAACTGGCGGCCATCCTGGAACTGGTTGAGAGGGATGCTACCGGTAGATGGTGGTATGGAAGAAGGCAGCGCCAAATCATTGATTTGTCCTGTCTCATCGGCATCGATACGCTTGTCGACTGGCTATTGCATCGCGGACGTCGAACCTGGCTCTTCGATATCACCTCTGATATCGACATCCCGGTGGTGGCCGCCGCTTCAGCAGAACCGGACGGCAAGGACGTCTCGCTAGGCTTTTCTGCTGGCCAAAGCCTCCAATTGGCAGCCACGGCCGCGTTGACGGAAATGCTTCAGATGGAAATTTCGCTCGGGGCTGCGCGAGCGCTTGGTGACAATGCTGGCGGTTGGCGGCGATGGCGAGAGAAAGTCTCAATGACGACCCCACCTCTGAACATGGCCTCGATCCAACAGGTCGCGCCAAATCGATCTCCTCCTGCGGGCGAGCGTGACCTGTCAGACGTACTCAACGCCTTGGCGCACAGAGGAATCGATTTGTGGTTTGCCGAAATGACACGCGCGGAATTCGGCATTCCCGTGTTTCGCGCTTTATCGACCCTGCTTTGTCATTACAAGCCACGGTTCGCACCAGCCCGTCTCCTGGCTCCCGATGCCCGCGATCTAAGCTGCGGCGCCGGTTCGCCAGCCGACCAGCCGCTGCTTTTGATTTAGTTCCAAGGCCCGCGGCCTTTTCGCTTTCTGGGGACTGACGCCTCGGTGTCGGCGTTGCGGCTTTTGCTTCGACCTACGCCAGCCGCGCCCGCGTCGTCCTCGGTGTCGCCAGCAGCAGGCTGGTTTCGCTCCCCGTTATGCCGGGGATCAGCCGTATCCGCCGCAGCACGGCGTCGAAATCGGTGAGCGACGCGGTTCCGAGTTCGACCACCAGGTCCCAGCGGCCGTTGGTGGTGTGGATGGTGGAAACCTCGGGGAAGCCGCCCAGCGCCCTGATCACACGGTCCGCTGCGTGGCCCTCGATCTCGATCATCATGACGCCGCGCATGCGCTGGTCGACCGCGTCGGCGCGCAGCACCACCGTGTAGCCGATGATCTCGCCCGCTTTCTCCAGCCGCTCCATGCGCGATCGCACCGTCGCGCGCGAAACGCCGAGGTCGACCGCGAGATCGGAGACGCTGCGCCGCGCATCGTGCCTCAGCAGCGTCACCAGCCTTTCGTCAAGCGTATCCATGATTTTCCATTTCGATCAAACTATATGTCCAATATGATAGATCAGCCTTTTCGAAATGCCAATTTCGCCTGTTCAATCCGCCACCGGATGATGGTTCACTCCTGCGATCAATCGCAAGGACGGAAAGAATCATGCGCTGCAGGATCGTTGGCGCGCCGGTGCAGGACGGTGCGGGCAGGATGGGATGCGAGATGGGGCCGAGCGCGTTGCGCACGGCCGGGCTGGTCTCGGTGCTGGCGGAACTCGGCCACCAGGTCGAGGACTGGGGCACTGTAGAGAAGGCTGAGGGACGCGCCGTCGTTCACGGCAATCTCGCGCTGAAAGCGCTGCCGGAGATTTCCGCCTGGACGGCGGCGATCGCCGAGACCGCTTACGCGGCTTCCCGGGAAGCCATGCCGATCTTCCTTGGTGGCGACCATTCGATCTCCGCCGGCACCGTATCCGGTGTCGCCCGCCGGGCCGCGGAGCTTGGCCGGCCGCTCTTCGTGCTGTGGCTCGACGCGCATCCGGATTTTCACACCCTCGACACCACCACCAGCGGCAATCTGCATGGCGTGCCGCTCGCCTATGCCAGCGGTCGCCCCGGCTTCAACGGCTACTTTCCCGACCTGCCGCAAGCGGTCGATCCTGCCCGCATCTGCGCCATGGGCCTGCGCAGCGTCGATCCGGCCGAGCGCCGCGCGCTGAACGAGGCGGGCGTCACCGTGCATGACATGCGCACTATCGACGAGCATGGCATTGCGCCTTTGCTGCGCGCCTTCCTGGCCAAGGTCGAGCAGGAAAACGGCCTGCTGCATGTCAGCCTCGATGTCGATTTCCTCGACCCGTCGATCGCGCCGGCCGTCGGCACCACCGTGCCCGGTGGCGCCACCTTCCGCGAGGCGCATCTGGTGATGGAGATGCTGTCCGACAGCGGGCTGGTTTCCAGCCTCGACCTGGTCGAGCTCAACCCGTTCCTCGACGAGCGCGGCCGGACCGCCACCCTGATGGTCGACCTCACCGCCAGCCTGATGGGCCGTCGCATCATGGACCGCCCGACCCGCAGCCATTCCGGAAGCCTCTGATCATGACCCAACCGTCCCGCCTTGCCATTGTCCCCTTCGTCAGCGTCGACCGCATGATGAAGCTGGTGCTCGCCATCGGCGTCGAGCGCTTTCTCACCGAGCTCGCCGCCTATATCGAGGAGGATTTCCGCCGCTGGGAGCTGTTCGACAAGACGCCGCGCATCGCCTCGCACAGCCATGACGGCGTCATCGAGCTGATGCCGACCAGCGACGGCAAGATGTACGGCTTCAAATACGTCAACGGCCATCCGAAGAACATGCGCGAGGGCCGCCAGACGGTCACCGCCTTCGGCGTGCTGGCCGATGTCGGCTCCGGCTATCCGATGCTGCTGACCGAGATGACCATCCTGACGGCGCTGCGCACCGCCGCCACTTCCGCCGTCGCGGCCAAATATCTGGCGCCGAAGGGTTCGCGCGCCATGGCCATCATCGGCAACGGCGCCCAGTCCGAATTCCAGGCCATCGCCTTCAAGGCGCTGCTCGGCATCGACAGGCTGCGGCTCTACGACATCGATCGCCAGGCTTCGGAAAAATGCGCCCGCAACCTTGCCGGCAAGGGTTTTGACATCACCATCTGCGCCACCGGGCAGGATGCGGTGGAAGGTGTCGACATCATCACCACGGTGACCGCCGACAAGCAGTACGCCACCATTCTCACCGACAACATGGTCGGCTCCGGCGTCCACATCAACGCCGTCGGCGGCGACTGCCCCGGCAAGACGGAACTGCATCGCGACATCCTGTTGCGCTCCGACATCTTCGTCGAGTTTCCGCCGCAGACGCGCATCGAGGGCGAAATCCAGCAGCTCGACGCCGACCATCCGGTGACCGAGCTGTGGCAGGTGATGACCGGCAAGGCGCAAGGCCGCAGGGCGCCGGAGCAGGTCACGCTGTTCGATTCCGTCGGCTTCGCAACGGAGGATTTTTCCGCGCTGCGCTATGTTCGCGACCAGTTGCAGGCCACCGGCCTCTATGAGGAGCTAGACCTGCTCGCCGATCCCGACGAGCCGCGCGACCTGTTCGGCATGCTTTTGAGGGCAGGTTTGCAGCCGGCGGCTTGAGGGAATGAGCACGTATCTCCCCCCTTGAGGGGGAGATGGCCGGCAGGCCAGAGGGGGTCGGTTCGACTGGGCTCGGCCTGCTTGTGCAGATGGAGGTTGGCGCTTCATGCGCAGCGACCCCCTCTGTCGCCTTCGGCGACATCTCCCCCTCAAGAGGGGAGATTACGCGCTACCCGCGCAACGGCGCGCAGCTTTCGCGTTCGACGAGGACAGGCGTCAGGACTTCCCGTCGCGACGGCGCGGCCGGCTCGCCGAGACGTTCCAGCAGCAGGCTCACTGCCCGCGTTCCGATCTTCTCCACCGGCTGCGCGATCGTCGTCAACGGCGGCCAGGTGGTGACGGCGTAGGGGATGTCGTCGAAGCCGACCAGCGACATGTCGTCGGGAACGCGCAATCCGCGCGAACGCAGCGCGGTGATGGCGCCCATGGCCATCAGGTCGTTGCAGGCGAATACCGCCGTGATGTCGGGCGCCTGCGTTAGCAGCCGCTCCATAGCCAGCCGGCCGCCGGCGAAATGATAATCAGAATCGACCACTGCTGAGGCAGGCAGGTCGACGCCTGCTTCCCCCAGCGCCCGGGTGAAGCCGCGCAGGCGGGCCGGGCTGGAGCTCGAATCGCGCGGGCCGCCGATGACGCCGATCCGCTTGTGCCCGAGCCCGACCAGGTGCCGGCCGGCGAGATAGCCGCCGTGATCGTGGTCGACCAGCACGGAATCGACGTTGACGGAATGGATCTCGCGGTCGAGCAGCACCGCCGGCACATCTGGCAACAGACGCGAGAACACCCGCGCGTGGTCGGACGAGCCGGCAAAGATCAGCCCGTCGATCTGCTTGGCCATCAGCACCGAAAGATAGCGCTCTTCCTTTTCGGCGCTGCCGTCGGAGTTGCACAGGATCACCGTATAGCCGGCGACGAACCCGGCATCCTCGATCTGGCGCGCGACGCTGGCGAAGAACGGGTTGGAGTTGTCCGGCAGAAGCAGGCCGATGGTCTTGGTCTCGCCGCGCCTGAGGCTTCGCGCCAGCGAATTCGGGCTGTAGCGCAGCGCCGCGATCGCCGCGCGCACGCGCTCGGCCGTCTCCGGCTCGACATGGCGCGTGCGATTCATCACATGCGAGACCGTTGCGACGGACACTCCCGCATAGCGCGCGACATCGGCAATCGTTGTCATGGCCCCTGGTCCCACCGCTCCTACATTTCCCACGCAATTCCGGACGGAAAACCGCTACGCACTTTTCCTGGAATTGCCCTAGTGCATGATGCCGAAAAGTGTGAAGCGGTTTTCGGAAGACATCATGCTCTATCTCTTTGATTTAGAGCCGGATTCAGATTTCAGGTCGATTCGACCTGAAATCATCCGGCTCTAGCGTATCTTGCGCAACAGCCTCTCCCGATATGCGTCTAGGATGACGGCGAGCACGATGACAAGCCCAATCACGATCGGCTTGAAATTGTCGCCGACGCCGAGCAGCTGCAGACCGGTGCTCAGAACCTGCAGAATACAGGCGCCGACCAGCGTGCCGACGATCGAGCCCTTGCCCCCGCTGAGGCTCGTGCCGCCGATGATGACGGCGGCGATCGCATTGAGTTCGTAGCCGACGCCGGCGATCGGGCTGCCGATGTTGAGGCGCAACAGATAGACCATCGCCGCGATACCGGCGGTCAGGCCGCTGATGGTGAAGGCCGCCACCTTGTAGAAATCCGGATTGTGGCCGGAGAGCCGCACCGCCTCGTCGTTGGTGCCGACGGCGAAGATCATGCGGCCGAAGACGGTGAAGCGCAGCACGAACCAGCCGATCGCGATTACCAGCACCGCGACAAGGAAGATCGAGGGCAGGAAGCCGCCGATGATCAGATTGCCGAAATCGACGAAGCTTTGCGGCAGGCCGGTGATGGTCGAATTGTCGCTGACCACGCGGGCCGCGCCCGCGGCCATGTTGAGCATGCCGAGCGTGACGATGAAGGACGGAATCTTCCAGCGCGTCGAAATCCAGCCGTTGAGGAAGCCGCAGGCAGCACCGGTCGCCATGCAGGCGATGAGCGCCAGCGTGATCGCCGCCGCCGGCGACAGGCTCTCGTTGATCATGATGGTGGCGCCCACCACCGTGCAGAGCGCCAGCACCGAGCCGACCGAAAGGTCGATGCCGCCGGTGAGGATGACGAAGGTCATGCCCGCGGCCAGAACCGTGTTGATGGCGATCTGAACGAAGATCTTGAGCGCGTTGCCCGGCGTGGCGAAATAGGGCGCGCTGATGGA
This sequence comes from Mesorhizobium sp. M4A.F.Ca.ET.090.04.2.1, assembly GCF_003999085.1. NCBI lineage: Bacteria > Pseudomonadati > Pseudomonadota > Alphaproteobacteria > Hyphomicrobiales > Phyllobacteriaceae > Mesorhizobium > Mesorhizobium sp. M4A.F.Ca.ET.090.04.2.1. Next base: position 7,290 of record NZ_RZOT01000016.1, on the reverse strand, counting down.
GAAGAAGATCGTAATCAGCACCAGCGCCAGGAGCACGCCGGCGTCGCGGATGAGAAAGCGCAGGAATTTCGCCCTGCCGGGGGAAACAGGCGCCGACACGACAGCCTCGGACGTCTCGCTCATGGTCTCACATACTCCTGATAGGCGAGCGACAGGATGCGCTCCTGGTCGAATTCGGCGCGCGGCACCTCGCCGACTATTCTGTTCTTGGAAAAGACGATGATGCGGTGGCACATGCCCATCAGCTCGGGCAGGTCGGACGACACCATGATGATGCCTTTCTGCGCCGCCGCCAGCATCCACAGGAGCTGATAGATCTCGCGCCGCGCGCCGATGTCGACGCCGCGCGTCGGCTCGTCGAGGATCAGCGTCGAGGTGCCGCGGAACAGCCATTTGGCCAGCACCACCTTCTGCTGGTTGCCGCCCGAAAGGTTGCGCACCGCCTGCTCGATCGAGCTTGCCTTGACGCGCAGCTGGCCTACCAGGTCGGTGGCCGCCGCGGCTTCGGCCCTGCGGTTGACCAGCCCATGGCGCGAGACCTTGCCGAGATCGGTGATGGTGATGTTCTTGTCGACCGGCAGGTCGAGAAGCAGGCCCTGCCCCTTGCGGTCTTCGGTCAGCAGGCTCAAGCCATGCCGCACCGCATCCTTGGGCGCCGTGATCGCCACTGGCCTGCCGTCGATGGCGACGACGCCGTCAAGTTTCGGATCGGCCCCGAACAGCGCCCGCATGGCTTCCGTCCGGCCGCTGCCGACCAGTCCGGCGACGCCGAGGATCTCGCCATGTCGCACATCGAAGGAAATCGCCGGTGTCGTGGCGTCGCGCTTCAGGTTGCTGATGCTGAGCGCGACCTTGCCCGGCACGATCGCGGCATCGAAGCTGTATTCGTCGGCGATGTCGCGGCCGATCATCATGCGCACAAGGTCCGGAACGGTGAGGCCTTGCAGGTCGCGGGTCGCGACCAGCCTGCCGTTGCGCAGCACGGTGACCCGGTCGCCGATCTCGAACACCTCGTGCAGGCGGTGGGAGATATAAATGATAGTAACGCCCCTGGCCTTCAGCCGCTTGATGATGGCGAAGAGACGCTCGATTTCCGGTGGCGTCAGCGTCGCCGTCGGTTCATCGAGGACGAGAAGCTTGCTGTCATAGCTCAGCGCCTTGGCGATCTCGACCAGTTGCATCTGCGCGACGCCGAGCGCCTCGACGCGCGTCCTTGGATCGATGTCGAGCCCGACCTCCTTGAGCAGGGCCAAGGCGCGCCGGTTGAGCGCCTTGCCGTCGACGATGCCGAAGCGACGGCGCGGCAGGCTTTCCAGCATCAAATTCTCGGCGATGCTGAGATAGGGCAGCAGGTTGAGCTCCTGATGCACGATGCGGATGCCGCTCTGCTGCGCATCGTGCGGCGTCTTCGGCTGATATGGCGCGCCGTTGAAGGCGATCGCGCCGCCGTCCGGCCGGTAGATGCCGGCCAAAAGCTTGATCAGCGTCGACTTGCCGGCACCGTTCTCGCCCAGGATGATGTGGGTTTCGCCGCGCGCGATCGACAGCGACACATCGCTCAGCGCGACGGCGCCGGGGAAAATCTTCCCGACCCCTTCAAGGGAAAGAATGACGTCGTCCATGCGGCATGATCCTGATTGCGCTCTTCTACCGCATAATCCGGCAGGAGCGCGCGGTCATCGCCGCCGGAATTGCCGGGCGGCGATGACAAGGCGTGCGGGGCGGAGCGACGGCGCCAGCATTTGAGATGCTGGCGCCGTTGCGCTGCCTCAGGCGGTGACCAGCTTGATGTCGGTCTTGACCCAGCCGGAGAACTTCTCGCCGGCGAGCTCGCGCAGGCCGTAGTCGATGCCGAGGGCCGCCATCTGCGCGCCATACTGTTCGACCGTGGCCAGCATCTTGCCTTCCTTCAGCAACGGCCCGACCGCCGGGATGTTGTCGAAGCCGACCACCTTGATCTGGCCGGACTTGCCGGCCGCGTCGATCGCCTTGACGACGCCGAGCGCCATCGAATCGTTGGCCGCCATCACGCCCTGGATGTCGGGGTACTGGGTCATGAAGTTGGTCATCAACGTGTTGGCTTCCTCGGTCTCCCAATGCGCCGTCTTCGAGTCGAGCAGATCGAGGCCGTGCTCCTTCACCGCATCGTCGAAGCCGAGCTTGCGCTCCTTGGCGTTGTCGGCTTCCGGATTGCCCTCGAGGATGACCACCTTGCCGCCCTTGCCCAACGCCTTGCCCAGCGCATCGCCGGCGAGCTTGGCGCCGGCGCGGTTATCCGGACCGAAGAAGGCGAGGTCGATGCCGGCCTTCTTCTTGGCTTCGGCATCGAGCGCGACGTCGATGTTGATGACCTTGATGCCGGCCTTCAGCGCCTTGGCGATCGGCGTCACCATGGCCTTCGAATCGGCGGGTGCGACGACGATGACGTTGAAGTTCTGGGTGATAAAATTCTCGATGGCATCGACCTGCGCGGCGAAGTCGCGCTCGTCCTTCATGCCGACGGCGGCGAAATCGAACTTGTCCTTGTTCTTGGCCGCGTACTCCTCGGCTCCAGCCTGCATCTGCTTGAAGAACTCGTTGGCGAGCGACTTCATGACCAGGCCGACCTTGGGCTTGTCGGCGGCGAGCGCCGGGCCGAGCGGCAGCGCCAGGGCGCCCGCGGCCAATGCGCTGCTTTTGAGGAACTGACGACGCGAGAACTGGCCCAGGTCGAGACCAAGCGCGTTTGGATCCTTGCTCATGTTTTCCTCCACTTGATTGAGCCGTAATCGGTTACGTAACCGATTACGCAACAGGTTAGTGCGGGAGTTTGGCGGATGTCAATCCGTAAGAAGGCTTGTGGCACTCGCCCAGATCACCGCCACATCAACGAGGGCGGCTTGCCAATCGGAACACGCGGCACACTGGCGGGACGTCCGCTATTTGACACCCGCCCTGCGGAAATCGGAGGGCGACATGCCGGCGAGCTTGCGGAACGACTTGTTGAAGGCGCTGAGCGAGCCGAAGCCCGAATCCATGGCGACGCGCAGCACGTTGGCGTCCTCATGCATCAAGAGCGCCTGCGCATAGCTCAGCCGCAGCAGGTTGACATACTCGTTGAGCGTCATCCCGGTCGACTTCTTGAAGATGCTCATGGCGTATTTCGGATGGATGTCGACGACAGCCGCTATGTCGACGCAGTCGATCTCATAGAGGAAATTCTCGGCGATGAAGTCGCACATGCGCCCGACGTTGCGCGACGACTGCTGGTCGAAGGGGCTGCCCGCCGAATGTGCGGCGGGAACCCTCGAAACAAGCCGGTAGGGTTCGAACCGCACCCGCTCCAGCCGCAGCAGCAGCTCGTTCACCGCATGCTCGGCTTTGGCCGCGTCGCCCGAGCGGGCGTAGCTGTTCCAGCGCTCGAAATTGTGGTTGTCGGCCTGGTCGGTGGCCGACGTCACCAGCGTGGCGCCCGTCATCAGCCGGTGCCGGACATCGGTGGGTAGATGCAGCCGGAAGAAATGCACCAGCGGCAAATGCGCCCCGGCATAGACGGCATCGTCACTGAGATCGTCCATCTGGTGCGGCAGGCCGCCCCAGAACAGGCACATCTCGCCGGCCGACAGCGAGATCTCGTGATCATTCATCAAGTAGTGCACGCTGCCGCGCACGATGAAATTGACTTCCACCTGCGCGTGCCAATGCGGCTTGAGCATAACCAGCGGCTGTGTGTGGAACATCTGCAGCATCAGCGGCATGCCTTCCACGCTGCTGGCGCCAGGCTGGTAGAACGGCCGTTCCGGCATCTTACTTTCCGCCAATTTTCTTTTCCCTTTGTCCGGGACAAGCCTTCCGCGCCGCATAATCTAGCCACGCTCACTGTGAGAGAGCAAATGAAATGGGAGGAGTTCAATGCGCACCACACTGACCTGCGCCGCGCTCGCGCTTGCCCTGGGCTCCGGCCCGGCCATGGCGCAATCCGGCGAAATCACGATCTGGAGCTGGAACATCGCGGCTTCGTCGCTGAAGGCCACCGTCGCCGGCTTCAACAAGAAATACCCCGACATCAAGGTGACCGTCGAGGATCTCGGCAACCAGCCGACCTATGACAAGTCGATTGCCGGCTGCGCCGCCGGCGGCGTCGGTCTGCCGGACATCGTCTCGATCGAGAATGGCGAGGCCGAGAACTACTGGAGCCAGTTCCCCGACTGCTTCGTCGACCTGCATACGCTGGGCTACACCGCCGAGGACCAGAAGAAATTCCCCGATTTCAAGCGCACCGAGCTCGAGGTCGGCGAGAAGGCCTATGCGATGCCGTGGGATTCCGGCCCGGTCGCCGCCTTCTACCGCCGCGACTTCTATGAGAAGGCCGGTGTCGACCCCGCCTCGATCAAGACATGGGATGATTTCATCGCCGCCGGCAAGAAGATCCAGGCCGCCAATCCCGGCGTCACTATGACCAACGCCGATTTCAACGGCGACACCGAATTCTTCCGCATGATCGCCAACGAGCAGGGCTGCGGCTATTTCGCCGAGGACGGCCAGTCGATCACGGTCAACCAGCCGAAATGCATCGACACGCTGACCAAAATCAAGGAGATGAAGGACGCCGGCATCATGGCCTCGGCCGACTGGGGCACCAAGATCACCAACAACACCGCCGGCGCCGTCGCCACCCAGGTCTATGGCGGCTGGTATGAGGGCACCATCCGCACCGAATCGGCCGGCGAAAACGGCAAGTGGGGCGTCTATCCGATGCCGAGCCTGACCGCCGACGGCCCGCGCGCCGCCAATCTCGGCGGCTCGTCGCTGGCCATCACCTCGGCCTCGAAGAACAAGGAAGCGGCCTACGCCTATCTGAAATACACGCTGGAGACCAATGAAGGCCAGATCACCATGCTGAAGGATTTCGGCCTGGTGCCGTCGCTGATCTCGGCGCTCGACGACCCCTATGTCTCGCAAGGCCTGCCTTACTGGGGCGGCCAGGCGGTGTGGAAGGATATCCTCGCCACCCTGCCCAAGGTGGTGCCGAGCCGCGGCACTCAATTCCAGAGCGATGCCGAGCTCATCATGCGCGCGGTGCAGACCAAATATCTGGGCGGCGGCTATCCGGACGCCAAGGCGGCGCTCGACGACGCCGCCAACCAGATCGCCTCGGCGACCGGCCTGCCGGTGAAGTAGTCAGCCAGTTTCCTTCTTCCCGTTAACGGGGAGAAGGTGCCCGAAGGGCGGATGAGGGGCAGCGCCAAGATCAACAATTGGCGCTGCTTTCGCAAAACCCCAAGCGTAACACTGCGCCCATCAAGAAGGCGCGACAGGAAACAGAAAGGGAGGAAACGATGCGCCATCAGAACGCCACGGCTTACCGTTTCCTCACGCCCTATCTGCTGATCTTTTCCATCTTCTGGGTCTGGCCGATCATCAGCTCGTTCCTGATCTCCTTCCAGGCGACGCGCACCGTGCCGTGGCGCTTCGCGCCGACCTTCAACTGGGGCCGGCTGATCGGCGACCCGGCCTTCTACAACGCGCTGAAGAACACGCTGCTCATCCTGGTCATCCAGGTGCCGGTGATGATCTCGCTGGCCATCGTCATGGCGGTGCTGTTGAATTCGCCACTGCTGAAAGTCCGCGGCCTCTACCGCTTCGCCTTCTTCGCCCCGGTGGTGGTCGGCGAGGTCGCCTATTCGGCGGTGTTCCGGCTGATGTTCAACCTCAATTTCGGCATCATCAACAAGCTCTTGAACAGCGTCGGCCTGCCCAGCGTCGACTGGTTCTCCAACGTCACCCCGGCGATGGCGCTGATCATGATCGCGGTGACCTGGCGCTGGGCCGGCTACAACGCCATCATTCTGCTGGCCGGCCTGCAGTCCATCCCGGACGATGTCTATGAGGCGGCCACGCTCGACCGCGTCAGCAAGGTCAAGCAGTTCTTCTACATCACCCTGCCGCTGTTGAAGCCGATCATCGTCTTCTGCGCCGTGCTGTCGATCATCGGCACCATGCAGCTGTTCACCGAGCCGTTCCTGATCACCGAACGCGGCGGCCCCGGCGGCGGCACCGAGACGCTCGGCCTGTTGCTCTACCGCCAGGGCTTCCGCTCGCTGAATTTCGGCTACGCCTCGGCCGTCGCCTACACCATGGCGGGGCTCGCCATCGCCATCACCCTGGTGCAGCTCTGGCTGACGAGGGACCCGAAATGACCTCGCGCTCGCAAAGCCGGCTCGGTCGCGCAATCGCACTGCATCTCTTCCTGACGCCGCTGGCGGTGATCTGGCTGTTTCCGCTGTGGATGATGGTGGTGTTCTCGACCATGCCCGACAACGGCATCTTCAGCCCCGGCATCGAGCTTCTGCCGCACGACAATTTCATCGACAATGTCAACAATCTGCAGCGCGACACCAATTTCGTCGGCGCCATCGGCATCTCGGTTTCGGTGGCGGTGACCTACACCTTCCTGTCGGTGCTGCTTACCTCGATGGCCGGCTGGGCGCTGGCGCGCTACCAGTTTGTCGGCAAGGGCGCGGTGGTGGCGATCATCCTCGGCACCATCACACTGCCCTATTCGGTGGTGCTGATCCCGCAGTTCATCATGGTGGCGCGCGACTTCCAGCTCGCCAACACCTGGATCGCGCTGATCGTGCCGCCGCTGTTCAATTCGCTCGGCGTGCTCTTCATGCGGCAGGCCTTCTCGATGATGCCGGCAGATCTGTTCGACGCCGCCCGGGTCGAGGGCGTCAAGGAGTGGCGCATCTTCCTGTTCGTCGCGCTGCCCTTGGCGCGGCCGATGCTGGCCGCGCTCGCCATCATCCTCTTCCTCGCCTCGTGGAACAACTATCTCTGGCCGCTGCTGATCAACAGCCAGCCCGGTTCGATGACCGCACCGGTGGCGCTCGGCACGCTGATCGGCCTGACCAAGGTGTCGTGGGGCGGCATCATGGCCGGCGCCGTCATGCTGACCGTGCCGATGCTCGTCGTCTTCGTACTCCTGCAGCGTCATTTCATCGCCGGCATCGCCGCCGGCGCCGTCAAGTAGGAAAGGGCGAGATGGCAGCGGTCACACTCAACAATGTCGTCAAGCGCTTCGGCGGCTTCGGCGTCGTCCACGGCGCCAACATCGACATCGCCGATGGCGAGTTCGTCGTCTTCGTCGGCCCGTCCGGCTGCGGCAAGTCCACGCTGCTGCGCATGATCGCCGGGCTGGAGGACATCAGCGGCGGCGAGATCGCCATCGGCGGCAAGGTGGTGAACGACGTCGAGGCGGCTGAGCGCGGCATCGCCATGGTGTTCCAGTCCTACGCGCTCTACCCGCAC
>NZ_RZOT01000169.1:0-10870 GCF_003999085.1 Mesorhizobium sp. M4A.F.Ca.ET.090.04.2.1 | reverse complement strand
GCGCCACAACCAGGACTCCGCCGAGACTGTGCTGTCGGGACATGGCGAAATGCACCTGCGGGTCGTGCGCGAGCGGCTCGAGGGCAAGAACCAGATCCCGGTCGAGGGCCACGCTCCGGCCGTGCCCTATCGCGAGACGATCCGCAAACCGGCGCAGCAGCGCGGCCGCCACAAGAAGCAGTCCGGCGGCCACGGCCAGTTCGGCGACGTGGTGATCGAGATCAAGCCTCTGCCGCGCGGCACTGGCTTCCAGTTCACCGACACCATCACCGGCGGCGTGGTGCCGAAGACCTACATTCAGTCGGTGGAGACAGGCATACGCGACTATCTGAAATCGGGACCGCTCGGCTTCCCCGTGGTCGATGTCGCAGTCAATCTCTCGGACGGCTCGTACCATGCCGTCGACTCCTCCGACATGGCCTTCCAGATGGCGGCCAAGCTGGCGATGAAGGAGGGCATGGCTGCCTGCTCGCCGGTGCTGCTCGAGCCGGTGATGAAGGTCGAGATCGTCACACCGTCCGACGCGACATCGAAGATCATCGCGTTGATCCCGCAGCGGCGCGGCCAGATCCTCGGTTATGACGCGCGGCCTGATTGGCCGGGATGGGATGTCGTCGAGGCGACCATGCCGCAGGCCGAGATCGGCGATCTGATCATCGAGTTGCGCTCGGCAACCGCCGGCGTCGCCAGCTATCGGGCAGCCTTTGACCACATGGCCGAGCTTACCGGCCGGCTGGCCGACGAAGCGATGAACGCCAGCGGCAAGGCTGCCTGAACGGGACTTGTTGTGGCAGACACGCAAACGGCGCCCGGACTATCCGGACGCCGTTCTTATTGCGGACCGTCTTCCTGGGAGGCAAACGGCAGGTCCGCCGCAGCGGGAAATGGTTCGGACGCGGTAGCCGCCTGAGCCCGGTCCGTCCGAGTGATGCCCCCATCTCCCGGACCGACCAAACCGCGTCCTATGATCTGCTTATTCGATAGAGTGCGTCTTCGCCATGTTACCAGAGGTTACATGTCACTGTTACGTGGCAGTGCCGATCGATTTTCCGCCGCATCCGTGGACTGCGGGCAACAAAAAAGCCGGATCAATAAAGATCCGGCTGAGTTTGATTGGAAGTGCCTGTTGAGGCTAACCTCCAGAGGGGAACACTCGAGGGCGCTAATGGGAGGAGAACGCGCCCAGGAGATGATCTATATATGTGCTCATCATGCCCAAGAAACAAGCATCTATTTTGCAACACACGCATGCAAAAAGGCGCAGGCTGTGGTCCAACCCACTACCGGGCTCAATAGGACCAGGAAAATCGGTGGAATCGAGCGCGACTCAGGGTCAAAGTCGCTGCCGAAACCTTCATCAGGGTCGTTTCCAATCGGAAAATGCGAACGCCGCCAAATGATGTGGATTCGAGCAGCCCCAGTCCATTTTTGCGGCAAGGGCGCCTGATGCGTACATTTTCAGCAATCGCCGGCAGCGCGCTGTTCCTTGTCGTGGCCCCCGGCGTCGTTGCCGGGCTGGCGCCTTTTCTTTTGACGAACCGCTACCAGCTGCCGCTGTCGACGGTGCCGGCCTTCGTTCCTGTCGGCTGGGTGCTGGTTGTGGGAGCGACAGCCATGCTGCTGCACGCCTTCACCCGCTTCGCGCTCGAGGGCCTTGGCACGCCGGCCCCGGTGGCGCCGACCGAACGGCTGGTTGTCAGCGGCATCTACCGTTACGTGCGCAATCCGATGTACGTCGCCGTGCTGTCGATCATCCTCGGCCAGGCGCTGTTGTTCTCGAGCTGGACGCTCGTCGCCTACGGCGCCGTGGTCGGCGCCGCCATGGTCTCGTTCGTCAGGCTCTACGAAGAGCCGACGCTCGCCCGTCGCTACGGCGCCGAGTACGAGGCCTACCGTCGCGCCGTCCCCGGCTGGCTGCCGCGGCTGACGCCATGGCGCGGGTGATCCGACAAACCGGAGGTTCAGGTCAGGCCGGTCTCGCCTGGATTTCGACGCACCCTAGAAGGACCAGCTGCGCGCCTTGGCGATGATGAAATCGCGAAAGACATGCAGCTTGGCCTGGTTCTTCATCGCGTCCGGATAGGCGAAATAGGTATCGAAGGACGGCACCTCCGTCTCCGGCAGGAGCTGGATCAGGCCCGAATCCTTGTTGATCACGTAGTCGGGCAGCATGGCGATGCCGGCGCCACCCTGCACCGCGCGCTTGATCGACAGGATGTCGTTGATCTGCAGCGTCGGCACTCTTTGCCCATTTTCGAAATCGCCGACCGTCTCCAGCCAGTTTAGCTCCGACAGGTGCGACGGCACCGGCACGCCGAAGGTGACGATGCGATGGTTCCGAAGCTCGGCGATCGAGGCCGGTTTGCCGTATCTGCTGATGTAGGAGGGCGCCGCGTAGAGATGGAAATGCACGGTGAACAGGCGGCGCTGGATGAGATCCGGCTGCTGCGGCTGACGCAGCCGGATGGCGCAGTCGGCCTGGCGCATGGTGAGGTCGAGCTCTTCGTTGGCGAGAATCAGCTGCAGGCTGATCTCGGGATAGAGTTCGATGAATTCCTGCACGCGTTCGGTCAGCCAGCCGGCACCAAGACCGACCGTGGTCGTCACCCTCAGCACGCCGGACGGCCGATCCTTGGCCTCGGTCAGCCGCGATTTGATCGTCTCCAGCTTCATCAGCACGTCGTGCGCCGTGCGGAACAGCATTTCGCCCTGCTCGGTCAGCACCAGGCCGCGCGCGTGGCGGTGGAACAGCGCCACGCCGACATCATGCTCCAGCGCACTGACCTGACGCGAGATCGCCGACTGCGACAGGTGCAACGTCTCGGCGGCATGGGTGAACGACCCAGCCTCCGCCGCAGCGTGAAACACGCGAAGCTTGTCCCAGTCCAGCGCCATGGTTTCCCCTCGTATCGTTTTCTGGCGTCTGAATGAAAAATCAGGCTTTTAAACGGCTTTTCTCAGCCGTTTTGTTATTCCGCCGCCTCGCGGTGCACCTCGATCCCGGCGAGATATTTTTCAGCCTCGAGCGCGGCCATGCAGCCGAGTCCGGCCGCCGTCACCGCCTGCCGGTAGATGTCGTCGGTGACGTCGCCGGCGGCGAACACACCGGGCACGTCGGTGCGGGTCGAGTCCGGCGCTGTCCACAGATAGCCGTTCGGCTTCTGCTTCAGCTTGCCGACGAACAGCTCGACCGCCGGCGCATGGCCGATCGCCACGAACACGCCATCGACCTTGAGCCGCGTCACCTCGCCGGTCACGACATTGCGCAGCGTCAGCCCTTCCACCGAAGGCGGCAGCGGCGCCTTGCCGGGCTGCCCGGTGATTTCGTCGACGACCGTGTCCCAGATGACGCGCACATTCTCCTTCTTGAACAGCCGCTCGCGCAGGATGCGCTCGGCGCGGAAGTCGCCGCGCCGGTGAATGACGGTGACGCTCTTGGCGAGGTTCGAGAGATAGAGCGCCTCCTCCACCGCCGAATTGCCGCCGCCGACCACCGCGACATCCTTGCCGCGATAGAAGAAGCCGTCGCAGGTTGCGCAGGCCGAGACGCCGAAGCCCATGAAGGTCTGCTCGGAGGGAATGCCCAGCCATTTCGCCTGCGCGCCGGTGGCGATGATCAGCGCGTCGGCGGTGTAGGTGGTGCCGGAATCGCCCTTGGCCCGGAACGGCCGCACGTTGAGGTCGACCTCGGTGATGATGTCGTTGACGATGTCGGTGCCGACATGCTCGGCCTGCTTCAGCATCTGCTCCATCAGCCATGGACCCTGGATAGGATCGGCAAAGCCCGGATAGTTTTCGACGTCGGTGGTGATCATCAACTGGCCGCCCTGCTGCAGGCCGGCGACCAGCATGGGTTTCAGCATGGCGCGGGCGGCATAGATCGCCGCCGTATAGCCGGCTGGGCCGGAGCCGATGATGAGGACTGGCGCGTGCTTGGTGGTCATGAAAGCTCTCTGCTGAGGGCAGCCAAGGATTTTGATTAAAGGAAATCCCGCCCGATTGTCGCGCGTAATGTAAGTGCTGCCCGCGGCGCCAGCAAGGCGGGTTGGGATTCGTCCCCGGAAAGCTGCGCCGGCATAGCCGGCAATATCTCTCACCCTCCGGTCAAAAATCGTCGGACGGAGGGATGGCATGCATCGGAAAGTCTAATTACAAAATCACGAAAGATTCTTGCGCGCACGAAAGCCGACCATGCCGCTCAAAGCTGATCTCGACGCCATCGACTGGAAGATCCTGCGCGAGCTGCAGGATGACGGGCGCATGACCAATGTCGAGTTGTCCAACCGCGTCGGCATTTCGGCGCCGCCTTGCCTGCGCCGCGTCCGGCGGCTGGAGGAGGCCGGCATCATCCGCGGCTACCGCGCCCTGCTCAACGCGCCGGCGCTCGGCATGGATGTCGTCGCCTTCTGCCTCATCGGCCTGCATCATCAGGCCGACGCCGAGCTGAAGACCTTCGCCGAGCGCACGCGCGGCTGGCCGATCGTGCGCGACGCCTGGATGGTATCCGGTGAATCCGACTTCCTGCTGCACTGCGTGGCGAGCGACCTCGGCACCTTCCAGACCTTCGTCATCGAGGAACTGGCCTCGGCGCCGAATGTCGATACCGTGCGCACCGCGCTCACCATCCGTCGCGTCAAGGATGAGGGCCTGGTGGCGTTCTAAACCGCGCCCACCCGGCAATTAGGTCGCACAATCTGCGATAATCATTGCCCGTCATTAGCTTGCGTATCGCAAAACTGCCGTCCGCGGCCTTTTTGTTGAACCTGCCGCCGACCAGCCAGCCTTCCGCCAGCCCGGCCCTTCGACCGGCTTCCATGTCGTCGGCCTTGTCGCCAACGATGATCGATCGACCAATGTCCACACCCAACAAATCACGAGCACGCAAAAGCATGCCGGGATTGGGCTTGCGCATCGGATGATCGCCCATCGCCAGCTCACCCGTGCCACTCGAATGGTACGCACAGGCGAACACCATATCGATCCGGCATTGCTCGACTTCGAGAAGTGCCAGCAGCTTGGCATTCACGGCGGCGAATTCAGCCCAGCCGAAATAACCGCGCGCAATACCTGATTGGTTCGAGATGATAATTGCGGGAAGACCGACAAGATTGGCCGTTCGGATAACCGGTAGCATTTCCGGCCGCAGCACGATATCAGCGGGATCGCTCGGATAGCCGGTGTCGACATTGATGGTACCGTCGCGGTCGAGAAAGATCGCTGGCAGGCCAGTCGCAAAGGTCCTGTCGCGAGTCCGCTCAACCCAAAGACCGGGCTCATCGAGCGGATACGGCGGCTTGCTATCAGCCATTGCTGAGACGCGCTTCGACCGCCTCGCACAGATAATGGTAGAGGCACAGATGCCCCTGCTGGATGATCGGCGTCGAGATCGACGGCACGTTGAGCAGGATGTCGGTCAGCGGCTTGAGCTTGCCGCCGGTGTCGCCGGTCAGGCTGATCACCGTCATGCTCATCATGCGAGCCTGTTCGGCGGCAGCCAGGATGCTCGGCGAATTGCCGCTGGTCGAGATGGCGAGCAGCACGGCGCCTTGCGAGCCATGGGCCTCGACCTGGCGCGAGAAAACCGTGTCGAAACCGTAGTCGTTACCCCAGGCGGTCAGCACCGCCGCATTGGCCGGCAGCGCGATGACATTGTAGGCCTTGCGCTCCTTGAGGAAGCGGCCGACCAGCTCGCCGGCGATATGGATGGCATCGCTAGCCGAGCCGCCATTGCCGCAGATCAGCAGCGCCTTGCCTTGCGACAGCGCGGTGACGACCGTGCTCACGGCGCGTTCCATCTCGGCGGTAAGGTCGCGTTCGACCGTCGCCGTAAGCGCGGCCGCCGAGCGAACCAGATAGTCGTTCAGTGCGGACATGAAACCCTCAATTGGTAGCGCGCATCCTGCCGATGGTGCCGGTCGTGCTCTTGCCGGCGACGAGGTCGACCAGCACCACGCGCCCGCCGGCCTTCTGCACCACGTCGGCGCCGACCACCTTGTCGATCGTATAGTCGGCGCCCTTGACCAGAATGTCGGGCAACAAGGCTTCGATCAGCGCCAGCGGCGTGTCTTCCTCGAAGACGACGACGGCGTCGACCGAGGCTAGGGCCGCCAGCACGCAGGCGCGGTCGTGCTGGTCGTTGACCGGACGTCCCGGGCCCTTCAGCCGGCGCACCGAAGCATCGCTGTTGAGGCCGAGCACCAGCCGGTCGCACTGGCTGCGCGCCGCGTGCAGCAGGCTGACATGGCCGGCATGCAGGATGTCGAAGCAGCCATTGGTGAAGCCGACTGTCAGCCCTTCCTCTTTCCACGCGGCCACCATCCTGGCTGCCGCGGCGGCGTCGAGGATGGCATCCTTGTGCGCGACCGGCCCATGCGAGCGGAACAGCGCCCCCGTCAGTTCCTCGACCGTCAGCCGCGCCGTGCCGCGCTTGCCCACCACGACGCCGCCGGCGGCATTGGCGATTGTAGCGGCCTGCACACGGTCGGCGCCCGCCGCGAGTGCGAGCGCGAAGGTGGCGATGACAGTATCGCCGGCGCCGGAGACGTCGAACACCTCCCGCGCCTGCGTGGCGATGTGGCGCGCATCGTCGGGCTCGACGACGCTCATGCCCTTTTCGCTGCGCGTCGCGACGACGAAGTCGAAGCCATGCGCCGAGATCAGTTCCCGCGTCGCCGCCACGATCTCGTCATCGGCAAACACCGCGCGCCCCACGGCCTCGCCGAGTTCCTTGCGGTTGGGCGTGACCGCCGTCGCGCCTGCATAGCGGGCATAGTCGCGGCCCTTGGGATCGACCAGCACCGGCTTTCCCGCCTCGCGGCAGATCGAGATCAGCTCGCCGGCGACGCCGTCGAGCAGCATGCCCTTGCCGTAATCGGACAGGATGACGATGTCGGCGCGCGCAAGGGCCGTGCGGAAATGCTCGACCAGCGTCGATCGCTCGGCGGCGTTGAGCGACTTCACCTCCTCCTCGTCGAAACGCAACACCTGCTGATTGAGCGCGCTGAAGCGGCTCTTCGACGAGGTCATGCGGTCGCGCTGCTGCGACAGGCCGAATGTCTCGGCGCCAAGCTCGCCAAGCATCCGCATCAGATCGTCGCCCGCCTTGTCGGCGCCGATCACCGAAACAGGAATTGCGGCGGCGCCCAGCGAGACGATGTTGGAGACGACGTTGCCGGCACCGCCCATCGCCAGCATCTCGCCACGTCCGTGCAGCACCGGAATGGGCGCCTCCGGCGAGATCCGCTCGATCACGCCGCTGACGAAACGGTCGAGGATGAAGTCGCCGACCACCAGCACGGTGACGCCGCCAAAGCGCGCGATGGCGCGGTGCAAAGGTTCCGGGGAAGGCAGATGATGATTGATCATGTCACTGGCAACGCGCGGAAAAAGCCGTTTCTGAGGATGGTTCGGGGTTCAAATGGCTGGACGGTCGTTCATGGCGAAGCCGATATACCGCAATTCGAGCCAGCGCAACGGCGGCCGGGGGACGGGTCGCCGCAGAACCCCGGCCGGCCGTTCAGCTCTTCTGCAGGGCGACATGGACGCCGAGACCAACCAGCACCGCGCCGCCCGCGCGCTGCATCAGCCGCTGCGCGCGGCTCGAACGCCGCAGCCCGGCGATCATCGCCCCGGCCAGGAAGACGCACGCTATGTCGGCGGAGGAGAACATCAGGTTGACGAGGGTGCCAAGGATGACGAACTGCAGCCAGACCGGAAATGCCGCCGAGGCATCGATGAATTGCGGCAGGAACGCCATGAAGAAGATCGCCGTCTTGGGATTGAGCACTTCGACGGTGATGCTCTCGAAAAAGGCGCGGCGGGCCGATTTCCGCTCGATGGCGGGCAGCGCCGAGTCGCCGCCTTGCGTCCTGGCGCGGAAAAGCGAGACGCCGAGCCAAATCAGATAGAGCGCGCCGATGAGCTTGACCGCCATGTAGAGCGGCGGAACGGCATGGAACAGCACCGAAAGACCCGCTGCCGCCGCAAGGACATGCACATAGCCGCCGAGATGGATGCCGAGCGCCGCCGTCAAACCTGACCAGCGCCCGCGCGCCATCGTCTGCGCCGCCGCGTAGAGCATGGCAGGACCGGGAATGTAGGCGAAGATCGCCGTGGTGGCGAAAAACGCGATGAGCAGTTCGCTCGACGGCATTGCCTTGCTCCTGTGAATGATGATGTTCAAACTTCTGAGAAACCGAACGCTGCCACCAGCCGCTCGAAAGTCGGGGTGTCCTGCTTTTCACCGAAAGGCCGGACAAGTTGCCAGATGTCTTCGCTATAGAGCAGCAGCATTTCCTCTGTAGCCGCGACGAGCTCTATGTCCGTCGGAGCTGCGTAAAACGAGATTCCTTGGATACCATCGAGAGAAAGGGGAGCGTAGTGGAGCCGAAATTCGCCACTGCTGATTTGGATGCCATTCGTCGATGTCCCTTCGTACGGCTCAACAATTCGGCAAATGCGTCCGATCGATGACCTGCGCACCTTTTCGATCGGTTTTCCACGATTCTCGTCCGGCAGGGACACCATCCGAACGTAGGAACCGACAAACACCGCCACGCCATGTCTATCGGTTGGCATAGCTGAAGGATCTCCTGCCATTCACCAGTCCTGCTGCGATTAGACCAACCGCTGCCGGCTTTATCGACAGCCCATACTGCCTCCCTTATAAGGACCGGAATCGGAAGCAACCAGAGGCCTTCATGATCATCGTCACGGGCGGCGCCGGTATGATCGGCTCCAACATCGTCGCCGCGCTCAACGCCGAGGGGCACAGCGACAACCTCGTCGTCGACGACCTCACCGACGGCCACAAGATCGCCAATCTCGCCGACCTCCAAATCGCCGACTATCTCGACAAGGACGATTTCCTCGCACGCCTGGAGAATGGCGGGCTCGGCCGCGTCGAGGCCGTCTTCCACCAGGGCGCCTGCTCGACCACCACCGAGTGGAACGGCAAGTACATGATGGACGTCAACTACGCCTATTCGAAGCGGCTGCTGCATGCCTGCCTGGCCTTGCGCGTGCCCTTCCTCTACGCCTCCTCGGCATCGGTCTATGGCGGCGGCAGCGAGTTCCGCGAGGAACAGCAGTTCGAGCGGCCGCTCAACGTCTATGCCTATTCCAAGAAACTGTTCGACGACTATGTCCGCCGCACCGTCTTCGACACCGATCATTCGCAGGTGGCCGGGCTTCGCTATTTCAACGTCTACGGACCGCGCGAGGCGCACAAGGGCGCCATGGCCTCGGTCGCCTTCCATCTGTTCAACCAGGTCGAGCGCGGCGAAAACCCGAAGCTGTTCGGCGCCTATGACGGGTTCGGACCCGGCGAGCAAAGCCGCGACTTCATTCATGTCGGCGACGTCGCCGACGTCAATCTCTGGCTGTGGAAGCGCGGCTCGAGCGGCATCTTCAACTGCGGCACCGGCCGCGCCCAGCCATTCCGCGCCGTCGCCGAGACCGTCATCGATACGCTCGGCAGGGGCAGGCTCGAATTCATCGACTTCCCCGACCACCTCAAGGGCAGCTACCAGAGTTTTACCCAAGCTGATATGTCCCGCTTGCGCGCGGCCGGTTACAATGGCCAATTCCGGACTGTCGAAACCGGTGTCAGAGACTATGTCGAATGGCTGAAAGCCCAGCGATCCTCGTGATCGGCCCACGTTGGGTGGGCGACATGGTCATGGCGCAGTGCCTGTTCTCGGCGCTGAAGGAGCAGTATCCGAACGCCGCGATCGACGTGCTGGCGCCGGCCTGGGCGGCACCGCTCGTCAAGCGCATGCCGGAGATACGCCAGCAGATCGATTTCCCGATGAAGCCCGGCGCGCTCGAATTCCGCATCCGCAGGCGGTTCGGCCGCCTGCTGCGCGGCCGTTACGACATGGCCTATATTCTGCCGGGAAGCTGGAAGTCGGCGCTGATCCCGTTCTTTGCCCGCATTCCGCGCCGCGTCGGCAACCTCAGGGAAATGCGCTACGGCCTGCTCACCGACATCGTGCCGCTGCCCGACGCGGTGAAGCGGCGCACGGCGCGCGCCTATTTCGGCCTTGCCCGCGGCGGCACCTTCCAGGCCCCGAAGCTCACCATCGATGCCGTCAGCCAGGCTGCCCTGCTCGACCGCTCGGGCCTAAGCGCGAAGAACTTTGTGGCGCTGATGCCCGGCGCCGAATTCGGCCCAGCGAAACGCTGGCCGAGCGAAAGCTACGCCGACCTGGCGCGCGCGATGATGGCAAGAGGCCTCAAGGTCGCGCTGCTCGGATCCAGGAACGACGCCGAGGTGACGGCCGAGATCGCCGCGCTCGCGCCAGGCGCCGTCGACCTAGCCGGCAAGACGCGGCTGGAGGACGCCATCGACCTCATCGCCGCGGCACGGCTGGCGGTGTCGAACGACAGCGGGCTGATGCATGTCGCCGCCGCCGTCCGCACGCCGATCGTCGCCGTCTACGGCTCGACCTCCCCTGAGAACACGCCGCCGCTCTCCGAGCACGCCGAGCTGGTGTGGCTCGGCCTGTCCTGCTCGCCCTGCCACCAGAAGACCTGTCCGCTCGGCCATCTCAACTGCCTGAAGACGCTCGACGTCGCGCGGGTCGCGGCGGCAGTGGACCGGCTGCTGGCAATGCCGGCCGCCGCATGAAGGTCCTGATCGTCAAGACATCCTCGATGGGTGATGTCATCCATACCTTCCCGGCTGTCGAGGATGCGCGCCGCCACCGCCCGGACGTCTCCTTCGACTGGTGCGTGGAGGAAGCCTTTGCCGGCATCGTCGCCCTGCACCCGGCGATCGGCATCATCCACACGGTGGCAATCCGGCGCTGACGCAAGCGGCTTTTCAACAGCGACACTTGGCATGAGGCGGCAAAACTGCGCTGTGCCC
>NZ_RZOT01000168.1:0-10879 GCF_003999085.1 Mesorhizobium sp. M4A.F.Ca.ET.090.04.2.1 | reverse complement strand
ATCGTCATAGACGGCGTCGCCGGCGTTTCCAACATGGGCGGGATTTCGGCCCAGACGGGAAAGAGGCAGGGGGAAGCCGGAGCAATCGTCTTCGGAGGGATTCGCGACCTCGGGCATTCGCGCCGGGTCGGATATCCGCTTTGGGCCACGGAGGTCACGCCGGCGACGGGCAAATGGCGTATCGAAACCGTGGAGATCAATGGCGACATCCAGATCGCCGGCATAAGGGTAGGGGCGGGCGACATCGTGGTCGCCGACGAAACCGGTGTCTGCTTCATCCCGATCGCGCGAGCCGCCGAGGTTCTCGCGAAAGCGTTGAAGAAGTCGGCGTTCGAAGAGGCAAAGTGCGAGGCGATCGACTCCGGCGTCGCCGTAGCGGACCTGCCCAGCAATGCGTAACGCGACAAGAAATTCATCGCGAAAACTGCGCGTCGCCATCATCAACGATTACCAGGACGTGGTTCGCACGCTGGATTGCTTTTCCAAGCTGGAGGGCCATGACGTCAGCATCTGGACCGACATCGTCGCGGATATCGACGTCCTGGCGGACCGGCTGTCCGATGCGGATGTGCTGGTACTGATGCGCGAGCGAACCCGGGTCGGTGAAGACCTGCTCTGCCGCCTGCCCAACCTGAAGCTCATCAGCCAGAACGGCCACATTCCCCACATCGATCTGGGCGCCTGCGACAGGCACGGCGTCATCGTTTCCTCCGCGGTCACAGCGCGCCCGTCCTATTCCACGGTTGAACTTACCTGGGGGTTGATCATCGCAGCGATGCGCAACATCCCGTTTGAAACCGCATCGCTGCGCCAGGGCCACTGGCAGACGACCATCGGGCTTGGTCTGAGGGGCCGTGTTCTCGGCATCTACGGTTTCGGCAGATTGGGCTCGATGGTCGCGCAGATCGGCAGGGCCTTCGGCATGGAGGTGCTGGTTTGGGGCCGCCAAGGCTCGCTTGCCCGCGCCCAGTCCGAGGGCTTCAAAACCGCTTCCGACAGGGCCACGTTGTTCAGGCTGTCGGATGTTCTCAGTTTGCACCTGCGGCTGACTGCCGAGACCGCCGGTGCGATCGGTCCTGATGACCTGGCCCTGATGAAGCCGACCGCATTGCTGGTGAACACCAGCCGCGCCGAATTGATTCAACCCGGAGCGCTGGTGGCGGCGCTGAAGAGCGGCAGCCCCGGAAAGGCCGCCATCGACGTCTTCGAACGCGAGCCGCTTACCGATGCGGCCGATGCCCTGCTCGGGCTTCCCAATGCGCTGTGCACGCCGCACCTCGGCTACGTTGAACGGGACAATTACGAATTCGCCTACGGCAACGCGTTTGACCAGATCGTCGCGTTCGCCGAGGGGAACCCGATCAACGTCCATAGTGTCCATGACCTGAGACAGGATCACTGAAATGAACCTCGAACTCGACGACAAGGTCGTCCTGATAACCGGCGGCAGCAAGGGAATAGGGCTGGCTTGCGCGCGCGCCTTCGCGAGGGAAGGTGCCCGCGTGGTGATCGTATCGCGCAGCCAGCAGAACCTGGACGCCGCAAAGGCGAAGCTTGCTGCCGATGGCCTGTCGGCGGCGAGTTTCGCCGCCGATCTGTCGGACGGGCTTGCCGCGAAGCAAATGGTCGCCATCGTCGAGGACCAGGTGGGCCCGATTGCGTCACTGGTCAATTCGGCTGGAGGCGCCAGGCGAGTTCCTCCCGACGAGCTGACGCCAGACAAGTGGCGCATTGCGATGGACGCCAAATTCTTCACCTACATGAACGTCATGGACTATGTCCTGCCTCTGATGGTGCAAAGGCAGGCCGGCACAGTCGTCAACATCGTCGGCACGGGCGGCAAAGTCGCCTCACCCATGCATCTGCCCGGCGGAGCCGCCAACGCAGCACTGATGCTCGCCTCGGCGGGGCTCGCGGCTGCCTGGGGGCCGGCGGGCGTGAGGGTCAACGTGCTCAATCCCGCCGCTACCATGACCGAACGTCTGCAATTGTCGCTCGAAGTGGAATCCAGGATGACCGGCAAGACGCCGGAAGAGCTGCTGCGGCTCAATGAGCAGCGGATACCGCTGCGGCGCTACGCACGGGCCGAAGAAGTGGCCGACGCCGCGCTTTTTCTCGCCAGCGCAAGATCCTCATACGTGACCGGCGCTTCGCTGACCATGGACGGAGGCCTCACACCATTGGTCGTTTAGCGGGCCGTCGCGAGGAAACTACGGGAGGAAGAAATGTTCACTTGGTACAAAGAGTTGACGGAGCGAGAGCGGAACACCTTCTGGGGCTGTTTTGCCGGCTGGGCCGTCGATGCGATGGATGCACAGCTCTTCAGCTTCGTGCTGCCAATTCTCATCGCGGCCTGGGGAATGTCGACGGCACAGGCTGGCTATCTGGCAACGGCAACGTTGCTCTCCGCGGCAATTGGAGGATGGGCCTGCGGCTACCTCGCTGACCGCTTTGGCCGGGCCCGCATCATGCAGCTCACGATCCTGTGGTTCTGCAGCTTCACCTTCCTTGCTGGTTTCGCGCAGGATTTTCAGCAGCTGATGTTCCTGCGCATCCTGCAGGGGCTGGGCTTCGGCGGCGAGTGGGCCGCCGGCGCGGTTCTCATGGGCGAGATCATCCGCGCCGAGCATCGCGGCAAGGCCGTCGGAACGGTCCAGAGCGGCTTCGGCGTTGGATGGAGCGCGGCCGCCATATTGGCAGGATTGGTCCTGGCGTATTTTCCCCAGGACTATGGATGGCGTGTTCTGTTGATGATTGGCGTCCTTCCTGGCCTTCTGGTTCTCTATCTGCGCCGTAAGCTCGAGGAGCCGGAGATCTTCGTCAGAACGCGCGAGCTCGTCGAGAAGACCGGAAATCGTCCGGGATTGGGCGCGATCTTCCAGCCGGAAACATTGCCGACAACGGTGCTCTCGTCGTTGCTTGCATTCGGCGTGATTGGTGTCGGTGGCGCGATCGTCAACTGGCTGCCGACCTTCATGAAGACGGTGCGCGAGCTGTCGCCGGGCGCCTCGGGATATTATGTCTTCGTGGTGACCGGCGGTTCGTTCTTCGGATTCCTGGCGAGCGCATATCTGGCCGATCGCCTGGGCCGGCGGCGGACGTTCCAGCTGTTTCTGCTGTGCTCCTGGTCGATCACCATCGCCTATATGTTCCTGCCGCTCTCGGGTTGGCCGCTGATTGTCCTCGGCGCGCCGTTCGGCTTCTTCACGATCGGAAACTATGCTGCGCTGGGGCCATTCTTCACCGAGCTTTTCCCCTCCGCCATTCGCGCGAGCGGTCAGAGCTTCGCCTATAATTTCGGTAAGGCGGCCGGCGCGGCGGCTGTGTCGATGATCGGGATACTGGCGCAGCATATAGGCCTGGCGGAGGCCATCGGCCTGGTCGCACTGCTGGGCTACAGCATCGCGTTTGCCGCAACCCTCATGCTGCCTGAGACGCGCGGAGTTCAACTGACCTCCAGCTATGAGCCTTCCGCGCTGCGTTCCGATATCGGTGCCGCTTCGCCGCAGGGCCAGACCCCGGCCTTGCGCGCGAGACGATAGCCGTGCGGATGCACACGCGGGCGCCGGGATCGCAAGATACCAATCGTTTCATCGAACACACCTCGCGAGGTCAGCAAAGCGATGCGCAAGAGCATATCGGTAAAGGGACTGAGCCACCGGCATCCAGTTCCCAATGCCTGCCGGATCGGCAGCATGGTGTTTTCGGGAGCGGTTCATGCCGTGAACCCGATCACGCACGATTTGCCGTCCGAAATGGCGGATCAGTCGGCCAACCTATTTGCCAACATGCGTGCCATCATCGAGGCCGCCGGCGGCAGCGTGGAGAACATCGTCAAGGTGGACATCTATCTCCGCGACAGCGGCGACCGGAATGCCGTGAACGAAGAATGGCTGCGAATGTTTCCCAATCCCGAGTCACGGCCGGCACGACATGTTCAACCGCTGCCGCCAGACAGTCCGTTCCTGGTGCAATCAGAATTCATCGCAGTTATCAAGGAAACTTCTTGATCTCGGCACAAGAGCCTGGGGGCTAAATGTCGTGCCGGCGGACCGGGTCTCGCACCGGCTTGTCGCTGACGTTTGGCCGCGTCGCGGTGAGGCCAGCTTCAATAGTCTTGAGAAGCGCGACCGCGGCGTCGAGACCGGCGGTATCGCCTCCGGCGGCGGCGGAGACGGCGGAGCCCCATTCCTTGCGCACCAAGGCATAGTTTTCCGCTCCGCGTCGCGTGCGGTGGACACTCACGCCGCGGCGGTCTTGCGGATCGACATGCCGCTCGATCAGCCCCTTTGTTTCCAGATCTCGCAGCACCGGCGACACATTGGTGCGCTGCAGGCCGGTCGCGGCCGCGATCTGGCTGGGCGTGGCCGAGGCGTGCAGGACGAGGTGGCGCATCACCATGCCCTCCGACTGCGACAGCTGCACGGCGCGCTCGTCGCTGTAGCCCCGGAACTGGATCTCACGCGCAACGATCAGGATGAGGTCGGCCAGGTCGGCCCAGCGGACCGTCAAGGGGCGAGCTTTGCGGGCGGTAGAATCGTCTTTGGTCATGGAAGTGGAGTTTACAGACCGCGCGCGAATATGTATATAACCATAATGATTATATAAACATAACTATCGTCATATAAGTATATGGAGACTCCCGTGACCCATCCGACATCTGCCGGTCCTGTCCGGCATTCCGCGCGGTCGATGGCCCGCGCCGGCGGGCTGCATGACCTTGGCGTGCATGTGCTCCTCGCCGGCGCCTTCCTGCCGATCGCCGATTTCTTCATCGTCAATGTGGCGCTGCCGACGATCCAGGCCTCGCTCAAGGCGACGCCGGCGGCGCTTGAGCTGGTGGTGTCGGTGTATGGCGTGGCCTATGCGGCGATGCTGGTGCTGGGCGGCCGGCTCGGCGACCGTTTCGGCCGCCACAGAGTGTTTCTCGCAGGGCTTGCCGGCTTTATCCTGGCGTCGCTCGCCTGCGGCTTGGCGCCGACCATCAATGCGCTGATCGCGGCCCGGCTGCTCCAGGGCGCGACGGCGGCGATGCTGGTGCCGCAGGTGCTGGCGACCTTCCAGGCGACCTTGCCGGGAGAGCGCAAGACAAGGGCGATCGCGCTTTACGGCGCGACCTCGGGCATTGCCGCGATTGTCGGCCAGCTCGCCGGCGGGCTGCTGGTCAGCGCCGACCTGTTCGGCACCTCCTGGCGGCCGATCTTTCTCGTCAACATCCCGCTCGGCATCATCGTCTTCTTCGCTTCCCGGCTGGTCGTGCCGGCCAACCGCTCGCCGCATCCGGCCGGCATCGACCTGCCCGGCACCGTGCTGTTCGCGGCGACGTTGACGGCCCTGCTGGTGCCGCTGACCGAAGGCCATTCGCTCGGCTGGCCGGCTTGGACCAAGGCGATGCTGGCCGCCGCCGTGATGCTCGCAATGCTCACCGCCATGATCGAGAAGGCCACGGAAGCGCGGGGCGTGGTGCCGCTTCTGCCGCCCTCGCTGCTCAGCCTGCCCTCGATGGCGCGCGGGCTTGCCATGGTCACCGTGTTCAGCGTCGGCTTTGGCGCCTTCATGTTCGTCTTCGCGCTCACCGTCCAGAACGGGCTCGGCGCCAACGCGCTGCAAAGCGGATTGGCCATCCTGCCGATGGCAATCATGTTCTTCATAGGCTCGGTGGTTAGCCCGCGCGTGATCGGGCGCTTCGGCCGCGCCGCGCTGGCGGCGGGCGGCATCGTCCAGGCGCTCGGCCTGGGATTGCTGATCGGCATCACGCTAGCCGGCTGGCCGAGGGTCAGCCTGGTTGAACTGGCGCCGGCCCTGGTGCTGATCGGCGCCGGCCAGTCGATGCTGTTTTCAGGCCTGTTCCGCGCCGTTCTGGGCGACGTTCCCTCCCATCTTGCCGGCGTCGGCAGCGGTGTGCTGATCACGCTGCAGCAGTCCGGCCTGGCGCTCGGCGTCGCGACGCTCGGCACGCTCTATCTGGCGTTGGAACCAACGGGCATCGCGCAGGCCTTCGCCACCGTCATCGCCAGCCAGCTTCTGATCATTGTTGCGCTGGTGCTGTGCATCGGGCTGCTGCCTCGGTTCAACAAGCACCAAGGACATGCTCAGCCAGTGGAGCTGTGACCCTAAAACAGCGTCGAAGCCGCTACCGTCCGCTCAGGCTGCAGGGCAATCGGTGGTCGTCGATTCCTTGCTGCTTCTCCAGGCGCGGCTGAAGCGGTCGACTCTGAAATCGTCCAGCGGCGTTTCGCAACGGCCGGTCGTGATGAGTTCGGCCATGGCGTCGCCGACGCCCGGACCGAGTTGGAAGCCGTGTCCGCAGAAGCCGAAGGCGTGGAACAGGCCCGGCGTCGTCGCCGAGCATCCCATGACCGGCAGCATATCCCGCACATAGCCCTCGCAGCCGGACCAGGTGCGGATGACCGCGACCTTTGCGATTGCCGGCAGTAGCCGTGCGACGGCGCGCAACTGTAACGGCAGGCGCATGGGGTCGGCTTTTGCATGGCCGGGTTCGAGGTCCACCGGCGCCCTTTCGGCCGCGCCGCCGAAGACGATGTTGCCGCGCTCGACCTGGCGCAGATAGGCGCCGTACTCCTTGTCGCGGGTCCAGATGCCGACTACGGGGAGAATTCTGTGCGGCAGCGGCTCGGTCACGCCCATCTGCGGGCCGCGGGCGTCGAGCGGGACCTCTTCGCCGAACTGCGCGGCGATGCGCGCGCCCCAGGCGCCGGCGGCATTCAGCAAACACTCGGCGGCGAACGCCCCTTTTGAACTGGCGACGACGAAGCCGGAGCCATTGCTGCTGATCCTCTCGACCTCGGCTTCCTCGATGATTTCCGCGCCCAGCCCGCGGGCTGCCTCGGCAAAGGCTGGCGCGATCAGCCGCGGATTGCCACTGCCGTCCCGCGGCGAGAACGACGCCGCGATCGCGTCGTGGCCGAGGCCGGGAAAGCGGGCACGGATCTGGCGCGGGGTCAGTTCCTCCAGATCGAGCCCCCAGGGCCGCGCGGCTTGAGCATAGGCCCGCATGTCGGCGAGACCGCCCTTATCGAAGATCAGCCGGAGGTGTCCGGTGGCGCGGAACTCCACGTCACGGCCAAGCATCCTATCGGCCTCGCCCCAGAGCCTGAGCGAGCGGTGGGCCAGCGGCAGCTGGGACAGATGGCGCCCGCTGCGGCGGATGTTGCCGAAGGAGGCGACGGTTGCCCCGGTGCCGATTCGGTTGCGCTCGATCAGCGTCACGCGCGCGCCGCGCCTGGCCAGGAAATAGGCCGAAGCCGTCCCCATCAGGCCGCCGCCCAGCACGATCACATCCATAGCGGCCCCTTGCAAACAGTGCCCGAATTCTGACGGATCTTGTCGGCGCCGCGCCGATGCGTCAAAGATGGGTTTGGACGCAAACCATAAGCTTGACCTATGGAGTGGCAATGCGGGCGCGGCAGCTCGAAGTGTTCATCGCAGTCATGCGCGCCGGCACCGTGACCGCCGCGGCGCGGATGCTGAACATCTCCCAGCCTGCGCTCAGCCAGATCCTGCTCCACACCGAGGACGAACTTGGCTTCACGCTGTTCGAGCGCGTCAAGGGACGGCTGCGGCCGACGCCGGACGCGCTTGAGATTTTCGCCGATGCCGAAAGGCTGTCGGCGGGGCTGGAGGGCCTGCGGCGCAAGACCACCGACCTGCGCCTGGGTCGGGCTGGCCTCGTACGTGTCGCGGCCTCGCCGCCGCCGGCCATGGCGATATTGCCGCGCGCTTTCACCAGTTTCGGCGCGCAGCATCCAGGCATTCTGCTGCGTTCCCACATGGCGCCGATCGCAGCCATCGTCGACATGCTGCGCGCCGGCGACGCCAGCCTGGGCGTCGCCTTGGACGACCGCCTGCCTCCCGATATCGAGGCGGAGGTGATCGGCAGTGTAGGCTTCGCCTGCCTGCTGCCGGCCGGGCATCCGTTGGCCAGGAAAACCGAGTTGACGCTCGCCGATCTTGCCGGAGAGGAGCTGATATCCTATCGCGGAAACACCCGTCCGGCAGACGAACTCGCCCACGCATCCCGCGCGCAGGGCGTGGCGCTTTCGCCCTCGCTCGAGATCGACGTCTCCATCTCCGCCGTCGGCTTCGTCCAGGCTGGTCTCGGCATCGCACTCGTCGACGCCCTGCTGCCTTGGCAGCAGTTTGCCGGGCTTGCCGTCAGGCCGCTGGCGGCGGGGCCGGAATTTCCGATCGCGCTGCTCACCTCGCGCACACGCGCCCTTGCACGGGCCGATGAGATGATGCGCGACCAGATCCGCGCCGCTTGCTCCGCCGTTCTGGGCGGCGGCAGGGCAAAGGCATAAGCAAGCCTTATATGTTTGCCCATCTTCCATCTTGGACCCGGACCGGCCAGCCGTGCCAGCTTTCTGCAGGCAGACAGGAAGGGACGAACCATGGATGGGGTCATCATTGGGGATGAGGCGCAAGGCGGAGCCGACTGGAAGGTCGGCGTCGATATCGGCGGGACATTCATCGATTTCTGCGCGCTCGAAGCAAACTCCGGACGCGTCGCCTCGCTGAAAGTGCTGACGACGCCGGAGGACCCGGGCGCCGAGCTGATGACGGGTCTCACCCTTCTGGGCGAACGCGAAGGTTTCGATCCGACCCATATGACGCGCTTCGTGCACGGCACGACTGTCGGCATCAACACCATCATCCAGCGCAAGGGCGCGCCACTGGCGCTGTTCACCAATGCCGGCTTCGAGGACGTCATCGAGCTGGCGCGGCTTCGCATGCCGGACATGTATTCGCTGTTCTGCGCGCGGCCGGATCCGCTGATCCCGCGCGACATGGTGTTCGGCATTCCGGCCCGCATGCGTGCCGATGGAAGCGAATCCGAGGCACCGGACATGGCGGCGGTGGAGCGTGCGGTGACGGCGGCAAAAGCGAACGGGGCGCAGGGGATTATCGTGTCCTTCCTCCATGCCTGGCGCAACTCCGCGCAGGAAGCCTCGGTGAAGGCGGCGATCACCCGTCTTGCGTTCGACCTGTTCGTCTTCACCTCGGCCGAGGTTTGGCCGGTCATCCGCGAATATGAGCGCAGCTCGACCGCCATCCTCAACGGCTATGTTCATCCACGCGTCTCTGGCTACCTGACGGCGCTGGAAGAGCGGCTGAAGCGTCGTGGCGTGCCGGCCCGGCCGATGCTGACCAAGTCGAATGGCGGGCTCATGAACGCCGCCGAAGGCAAGCGCGCCTGCGTCAACATGCTTTTGTCGGGAACGGCCTCAGGCGTCATCGGCGCCTCGTGGCTGGCGCGCCAGGGGGGCGAAGACAAGGTGCTGACCCTCGACATCGGCGGCACCTCGGCCGACTTCGCGCTGATCATCGGCGGCGAGGCGCAGTTCGGCACCGGCGAGCTGATCGGCGAATTTCCGCTCCACATCCCCTCCGTGTCGGTGAGCTCGATCGGCGTCGGCGGCGGCTCGATCGCCAGCGTCGATGCGCAGGGCGTGCTGCGCGTCGGACCGGAATCGGCGGGTTCGACGCCGGGGCCGGCATGCTACGGCCGTGGCGGCACGCAGGCGACGGTCACGGACGCCATGGTGGTGTGCGGATGGCTCGGTCACAGCGAGATGGCCTATGGCCAGCTCCGGATCGATACCGGGCTGGCGCATAGCGCGGTCGGCGAGCTTGCCGCCCGGCTCGGCCGCCCGGTCGAGCAGACCGCGCAGGCGATCCTCGACATCGCGGTGTCGGAGATGTTCGTCGAGGTCGAAAAGCTGGCCTCGCGCGCCGGCGTCGACCTGCGAGAATTCACGCTCATGCCCTTCGGCGGCGGCGGCCCGATGCTCGGCGCCTTCCTTGCCCGCGAACTCGGCATGAAACGTGTCATGGCGCCGCGCCGCCCCGGCGTGGTGTCGGCGCTGGGCGGGCTGGTGGCGGACCTGCGCGGGGATTTCATACGCACCATCTTCAGCCCGCTGACGGCTGCGTCGCTCCCCGAGATTCGCGAGGCCTTCGATGCTCTCGCGCAAGAGGGGCGTGACTGGCTCGCGGCGCAGGGGCACGACGCGGCGGCTGAGCTCACTCTCTCCTGCGACATGCGCTATCTCGGCCAGAGCTATGAGATCGAGGTCGTCCTTTCACCGCAATGGCTGGCGGGCGCCAACCCGGAGGCAATCAAGCAGGCCTTCCACCGCACTCATGAGCAGCTCTACGATTTTCACGACCCCGTGGGCGAGATCGAGCTTGTGAACGTGCGGCTGTCCGCCATAGGCGCGGGGCCGAAACTCTCCTTCCCGGAGACAGACGAGATCGGCGCCGCCGCCATCCCGGCGCGCCGGCTCCCTGTCTACACCGGCGTGAGCGTCGAGACCGTCGACCTCCACCAGCGGCAGACCCTGGTGCCGGGCAGCACCTTCCGAGGGCCTGCCGTGGTCGTGCAGGAAGACACCACCTTCGCCATTCCCGCGGGAGCGCAGGCGCGCGTCGACCGCCACCTCAACCTTCTGCTGACCTTCGCGGAGTGACGCCATGTTTGACCGGACAAACCTTCAGGTTCTGGCGAACCACGCCCGCGCGGCCGCCGAAAACATGGCCCACACGCTGCACCGCACCGCGCACTCCGCCTTCGTCAAGGAGACGCAGGATTTCACCGTGATGCTGATGGACTGTGCGGGGGCGACCTTCGCCGTGCCGATGGAACTCGGCGCCACGTGGTATCCCGGACTTTCCTACCACCGCGCGATCGCGATGGTCGACGACTACCGACCTGGAGACGTCGCCTTCACCAACGATCCCTATTCGGGCCATGTCGCCACGCACGCACCCGACACGCATCTGTGGAAGCCGGTCTTCGTCGACGGCGAGATCGTCGCCTGGACCGGAGGTCACATCCACAACACCGACATGGGCGGGG
>NZ_RZOT01000167.1:0-10887 GCF_003999085.1 Mesorhizobium sp. M4A.F.Ca.ET.090.04.2.1 | reverse complement strand
CTACGGCGTGACCGCACGGCGCAAGCGCAACATGCGACGGCTCGGCGAACTGCAGACCATGCGCCAGCGTTTCCGCAGCCATCGCGGCGCCGAGGGCACGGCCACCCTGGTGGTCAGCGACGCCGCCGAGTCCGGCAAGCTGGTGATCGAGGCCAAGAGCATCGAAAAGAGCTTCGGCGACCTCACCGTGGTCAAGGGCTTCTCGAGCCGCATCCAGCGCGGCGACCGCGTCGGTTTGGTCGGCCCGAACGGCGCCGGAAAAACGACGCTGCTGAAGATGCTGACCGGTGAACTGGCGCCTGACGCCGGCACTGTGCGGCTCGGCGTCAATCTCGAGATCGCCACGCTCGACCAGAAGCGCGAGGCCGTCGATCCGGCCGAGACGCTGGCGCACTACCTCACCGACGGGCGCGGCGAGAACCTTCTCGTCAATGGCGAGCAGCGCCATGTCGTTTCCTACATGAAGGACTTCCTGTTCAAGCCGGAGCAGGCGCGTACGCCGGTGCGCGAGCTTTCGGGCGGCGAACGCGCGCGGCTGCTGCTCGCCCGCGTGCTGGCCAGGCCCGCGAACCTGCTGGTGCTCGACGAGCCGACCAACGACCTCGACATGGAGACGCTGGAACTGCTTCAGGAACTGGTCGCCAGCTTTGCCGGCACGGTCATCCTGGTCAGCCACGATCGCGATTTCCTCGACCGCACCGTCACCAGCGTGATCGCGCCG
Organism: Mesorhizobium sp. M4A.F.Ca.ET.090.04.2.1; assembly: GCF_003999085.1. Lineage (NCBI taxonomy): Bacteria > Pseudomonadati > Pseudomonadota > Alphaproteobacteria > Hyphomicrobiales > Phyllobacteriaceae > Mesorhizobium > Mesorhizobium sp. M4A.F.Ca.ET.090.04.2.1. The sequence goes on along the minus strand of NZ_RZOT01000167.1, from coordinate 10,166 downwards.
GATGGCGCCGGCCGCTGGATCGAATATGCCGGCGGCTATTCCGATATGCTGGCGCAGCGCGGCGGCTCGAAGCTGGAGGATCGCAAGGCGAGGCCGAAAGCGGATACGGCGGAACAGGCGGCCACCGGCAAGGCAGAGCCGGCGCCGCCGAAAGTCCCAGCGAAGAAACTGTCGTTCAAGCAGAAATTCGCGCTGGAATCCCTGCCCAGGAAGATCGAGGCGGTGACCGCGTCGATCTCCAGGCTGGAGAACAACATCGCCGATCCCTCCTATTACGAGCGCGACCCGGCCTCGTTCCAGAAGACCATCGCCGCCCTCGACAAGGAACGCGCGACGCTGGCCGCGCTGGAAGAAGAGTGGCTGGAACTGGAGATGCTGCGCGAGGAAATGGAGGGGTAGTCCCTCCTCCCGCTAGCTGCCCTCACAGACAGGCGTCGCAGATCGCGGCAATATGGCGTCTGTCCGTGCCGCAGCAGCCGCCAAGCACGGCGATGTGACCGAAGCGGTCGCGCATCGCGCTATAGCGCCGACCGAAATCGACCGGATCGCCGGGGTCGAGTTCGGTCGCTGCGTCGAGCTCGGCATGGCTCTTGGCGGATGCGTTGGCCCGCACGCCGCGAATGCGACCTATCCAGCCTTCGCCGGCGGCAAGAACCGCATCGAAATGGCTGGGGTGCGCGCAGTTGATCATGAAATAGGCCGGGGCGCCGTCAGTCTCGTCGTCAACGGTTTCGATGGCGTCTTTCAGGCTTTCGCCGGAAGGCAGGCGCCCATCCGTCTCGACGGTGAAGGAAATCACCGATTGGAGCCCCGATGCCATGGCCGCGCAAGCTATGCCGGCGGCCTCGTGCGAATAGGTCATGGTGACGGCGCTGACCATATCGACGCCGGCATCGCGGAACGCTCTGATCTGGTCGCTGTGATAGGTTTCGGCCTCGGCCGTCGTCATCGCTGCATCGACCCGGTAGCCGTCGCCGCGCGGCCCGACTACCCCATTCACGAGGACAAGCATCCCACGCGCCGCATAGGGCGCTGCCAGCGCACGCGCCCACGTGACCGCGCGCCGGTTCGCGGCCGACAGCTCACTGCGCGAGTAGCCGAGTTTCCCGGCCCAGTCGGGATTGGCGCGCCATGTCGGCGTGTCGAGAACAAAGCCGACGCCGCGCTGTTCGGCGATATCCAGATATTGACGGAAATAGCGCCCGAGCCTCTCTCGGCCCTCATCGGTCGCAAGCAGGGGGAAAGCGGCAAAGAACGGCAGATCGAGCCCTTCCAGGAAGACGAGCGACGTTTCGAGGCCGCCATCTGTCAGAAGGATGGTTTCGCCGAGCTCACGAAGGTTGATCTTCGCATTGGTCATCGCCGTGCACGATCTCGCCCACCGATCTCGCGAACATTAGCATATGGCATCAATTTCGTCATGCCGCCCGCGCAGCCCAGCCGTTGCGGCGGTGCCCCGGATGCGCATATGGAATACGCATGTTGCGGAGGCCTCATTCACAGTTGATGAAGGAAGCAAAGGGGCTCAACGTGAACGTCTCGCGCGCCGCCGAAGCCGGGATAGCCGAAGCAGTGGCAGCCGAAAAGACGCGGCTCTGGAAGCTTGAGAACCGCGCAACGATGGACGCCTGGAACGGCTATGTCGAAGCACATGGTGTTCCGCTCAAGGAGCACCGGCAGTTCTGATGGCGCGCTACGACGTATTCGCCGCCAGACGGCATCGAAGGCGGCTATCCTCTCGACGTTCAATCCGATCTGCTCGATCACTTCAAGACACGGGTGGTGGTCCCACTTCTGCCCGTCTCGGTGGCGCCGCCTGCAATGCGGAAGCTCCATCCGATCTTTGAGATCAACGGACGCAGCTGGTGATGGCCACCCATCTGCTCGCCACGGTTTCGACGACGGAACTTGGCGCGAGCCGGCTGAACCTGATGCGGCCTCACGACGAGATCGCCGCTGCGCTCGACATGCCGTTCCAGGGGTTCTGAGCGGCGAGGGCCTCAAGCCACCGCTGCGAGTCAACCAGACGTCTTCGCCTGCCAGGCCTTCAGCGCCTCGTCGAACACCTTCTCGCCGGGGATGCCCTTTTCCATGGTGAGCAGGGCGCGCCGCCCGGTCTTGTAGACGACCGGCACATCGATCCAGTCCTGGCCCCTGAGCAGCGTCAGATTGGCGTCCTCATCGGCCTTGGTGTCGTTGAGCGCGACGAGGAAAAAGCCGTCGGCGATCTTGGCCGGGATGCCGATCAGCGGGCTGCCGGCATCCTGTTCGGAACTCTTCATGGCGATGCGCAGGATGTTGTCGACGCCGCCGCCGTCAAATCCTTCCGGCGTGAGGAAGATCATCTCGATGATGTGGCTGGCCGGCAGCGTCTGGTCTGTGTTGCGCCTGATCGTCATGCGCAGCTGGATGTCCTTGCCCGGTATCGTCGCCTCGGCGCGGATCGCCGGTTCCGGCGGCAGATCGCCGCCCGGCGATTCCTGCACCAGCGACCAGACGATGTTGCCCGGCTCGGCCGAGCCCTGCTGGGTGCTGGTGCGTTCCTCGTAGAAGATCGCCTTCTGGCCGACCGGCAGCGCGGTTTCAACCGGCGCTGCCGCCGGTGTCGACGGTGCGGCGCCGGTGGCCGGCGCGGCTGGCTGTGCGCCAGCGGGCGGTACCGGCGGCGTCGCGGCCGCATCTGCCGGCGTTGCGGGTGTGGCGCCATCTGCCGGCGGTGTTGCCGCCCCGGGCGCGGGAGCTGCGGGAGCGCGGGTTGCCGCCGCCGGCGCCGACCAGCCCGCCGGCGGGGCCGGGATCGGTCTCCTTGCCCTCCGGCGTCAGGCGCTGGGTGAATTTGGTCGCTTCGGCCGTTTCGCCGGTGGCCGCCGCCGGCGGTGTTGCCGCGACGTCGGCCGCCGGCTTGGCCGGAGCCGGCTTCACCAGCGGCTCCGTGGTGACGGTCTTGCTCCCGCCAAGGCCGAGCATGGAGCCGAACGCGTCCTTGTTCAGCCAGATGCCATAGCCGCCACCGCCGATCACCAGGACGGCGGCGGCAGCGGCGATCAGCCCGCCATAGCTGCGTTTGCGCACCGCAGGGCGCAGCCGCTGGAACGTGTCGGCCGCCGCCGGTTCTTCCTCACTGACAAAGACGTCATTCTGGTCGTTCGGCATCGAGGCGTCCATGCCCGGCAGGCGGGCATCGGTCTCGAATGGCGGAGGCGTTTGCGGCGCCTTCTGCCAGCTTGGCTCCGCCTTGGCGACTGGCGCAGCCGGCCGGAAAGGCTCCGGCTTGGCGGGCTCAGGCCTGGCAGGCTCGGCTTTGGCAACGACAGGCTGCCGCACATGGCTCGGCTGGTTCTTGTTGCGATCGATCGAGGAGAAGATGTGCTCCAGCTCGGCCAGCGGATCGACCGCCGGCTGGCTTTTGGCATAACCACGCTCGACGTTGGAAATCGCATCCTCCAGCGTGCGCTTCTGCTGATCGGCAACCGACGGCGCCAAAGGCGGGACGTGATCCGCAAGCTTCTTGGCGATTGTCGCCCGCGCCTTGTCATAGACTTTCGAGCGCATCTCGGGCGTGTTTTCGCTGAGACCGTCGATCGTCTTTTTCAGAACGGTGATGAAATCTGCCATGCTTCAGTGGACCCGCATTTTGTTCCTGGGCCGGCCCCCGCAAATCAGCCGCTGAGCCCGGAAAGGCTGAGAAACTAGTCTTGAAACGGATCAGTCACAAGTATCGTGTCGTCCCGCTCCGGGCTGGTCGAGAGCAGCGCCACCGGCGCGCCGATCAGCTCCTCGATGTAACGTACATACTTGACCGCCTGGGCCGGCAGATCGTTCCAGCTGCGCGCGCCGGCGGTGGTGCCTTTCCAGCCTTCGAGCGTCTCGTAGACCGGCTCGACGCGCGCCTGCGCGCCCTGGCTGGCCGGCAGATAGTCAATCGTCTCGCCGTCGAGGCGGTAGGCGGTGCACACCTTGATCTCGTCGAGTCCGTCCAGCACATCGAGCTTGGTCAGCGCGATCCCCTTGATGCCGTTGACGGCCACCGCCTGGCGCACCAGCACGGCGTCGAACCAGCCGCAGCGACGCTTGCGGCCGGTGACGACGCCGAATTCATGACCACGCGTGCCGAGGAACTCGCCGATCTCGTTCTTCTGCTCGGTCGGGAACGGGCCCTCGCCGACACGCGTCGTGTAGGCCTTGGTGATGCCCAGCACATAGCCGATGGCGCCCGGCCCCACACCCGAGCCGGCCGCGGCCTGGCCGGCGACGGTATTGGACGAGGTGACAAACGGATAGGTGCCGTGGTCGATGTCGAGCAGCGTGCCTTGCGCGCCCTCGAACAGGATCCGCTCGCCGGCGCGGCGCCGATCGTCGAGAACTTTCCAGACCCGGTCCATGTAGGGCAGGATCTCGTCGGCGACCGAAGTCAGCTCGCGCATGATCGCGTCATGCGTGACTTCGCCATGGCCGAGCCCGCGGCGCAGCGCATTGTGGTGCGTCAGCAGCCTGTCGACCTTCAGGGGAAGCGTTTCCAAATCCGCCAGATCCATCACCCTGACCGCGCGCCGTCCCACCTTGTCCTCGTAAGCGGGGCCGATGCCGCGGCGGGTCGTGCCAATCTTTGTCCCGGAATTGGAGGCGGCGTCCTCACGGAATCCGTCCAATTCGCGGTGCAGCGACAGGATAAGCGCGGTGTTTTCGGCTATTTTCAGGCGATCCGGCGTCACCTCGACGCCTTGCGCCTTCAGTTTCGCCACTTCGGCGACGAAGGCGTGCGGGTCGAAGACCACGCCATTGCCGATGATCGACAGCTTGCCTTGCCGCACGACGCCGGAAGGCAGAAGCGACAGCTTGTAGACCTTGCCGTCGACGACCAGCGTGTGGCCGGCATTGTGGCCGCCCTGGAAGCGCACGACGACATCGGCCCGCTCCGACAGCCAGTCGACGATCTTGCCCTTGCCTTCGTCGCCCCACTGCGAGCCGACGACCACCACATTGGCCATGTTGCTTTTCCCTTGAAATGCCGACTGGCGGCTTGAAAACGACAGGCCTCTATAGCGTCAAGAGCGGACCGACGCGACCATTCTTTGCCGCCGAACGCCGCCCGGGGCATAACATTTTTCGCCTTTCGCGCGATTTGCCGAGGCGAGCAGGGCGCGATTACGCCGGCATTCCTCCCAGGCACTTTCCGGCGCCGACGCCTGGCACGAATGACAGCGCCGCGCGGCTATCGCACGCGCGGCGCTGTCATGCAAATCGGCAGGACGGGCTTCAGGCTACGCCGACGTCGAAGTGCAGCGGCTTGGCCGAGTCGATCGACTTGTGCGCCCGCAGCTGATCGAGCACATTTTCGGGGAACGGCGCGACGAGATAGAGCAGCGCGATGGCATCGCCACCCGGCCGGTTGCGGCCGAGCTGGAAGTTGGCGATGTTGACGCCGTTCTCGCCGCAGACGGTGCCGAGCAGGCCGATGATGCCGGGCGCGTCGGCGTTGGTCGTATAAAGCATGTGCTGGCCGACTTCGGCGTCGAGATTGATGCCTTTGATCTGGATGAAGCGCGGCTTGCCGTCCGAAAAGCAGGTGCCGGCGATCGAGCGCGTCCTGTGCTCGGTGGTGACCGTCAGCTTGATGTAGCCGTCGAACACGCCAGACTTGTCGCGCTTGACCTCGGCGACGATGATGCCGCGTTCCTTCACCATGATCGGCGCCGACACCATGTTGACGTCGGAGACCTGCGGCCGGATCAGACCGGCAAGGGTCGCGCTGATCAGGGCACGCGTGTTCATGGTCGCGGTCGAGCCGTCGAACAGGATCTCGACCTCCTTGATCGGATCCTCGGTGACCTGGCCGACGAAGGCGCCGAGCACTTCGGCGAGCTTGACGAAGGGCTTCAGCCGCGGCGCCTCCTCGGCGGTGATCGAGGGCATGTTGATGGCGTTGGAGACGGCGCCCTTGAGCAGGTAGTCGGACATCTGCTCTGCCACCTGCAGCGCCACATTCTCCTGTGCCTCGGCGGTGGAGGCGCCGAGATGCGGCGTCGCCACGACATTCTCCATCCCGAACAGTTCGTTGTTCTCCGCCGGTTCGACCTCGAACACGTCGATGCCGGCGCCCGCCACCTTGCCGCTCTTCAGTGCCGCGACCAGATCGGCCTCGACGATCAGCCCGCCGCGCGCGCAGTTGATGATGCGTACGCCTGTCTTCATCTTGGCGATCGCGGCGGCGTCGATGATGTTGCGCGTCTTGTCGGTCAGCGGCGTGTGCAACGTGATGAAATCGGCGCGGGCGAAGAGCTCGTCGAGCTCGACCTTCTCGACGCCGAGCTCCTCGGCGCGGCTGTCAGACAGGAACGGGTCGAAGGCGATAACATGCATCTTGAGCCCGACGCCGCGGGTGGCGACGATCGAACCGATATTGCCGCAGCCGATGACACCGAGCGTCTTGCTGGTGATCTCGATGCCCATGAAGCGGTTCTTTTCCCACTTGCCGGCATGCGTCGAGGCGTTCGCTTCCGGAATCTGGCGGGCAAGGGCGAAGATCATGGCGACAGCATGCTCGGCGGTGGTGATCGAATTGCCGAAGGGCGTGTTCATCACGATGATGCCCTTGCGGCTTGCCGCCGGGATGTCGACATTATCGACGCCGATGCCAGCGCGGCCGACAACCTTGAGCCTGGTGGCGGCGTTGATCAGCTTTTCGGTGACCTTGGTGGCCGAGCGGATGGCGAGGCCGTCATACTGGCCAATGACTTCGAGCAGCTTTTCCTTGTCCTTGCCGAGGTCGGGCAGATAGTCGACCTCGATGCCGCGGTCTTTGAAGATCTGCACAGCGGTGGTGGAAAGTTTGTCTGAGACGAGAACGCGGGGCGCCATGGCGGCCTCCTTCGAAAGGGATTGATCCGTTTGGAAATGGGCGGCCCCGATGGCCGCCACGGGAAACTCAGGCAGCTGCCTTCAGCGACGCCTTTTGCGCGGCAAAAGCCCAGTCGAGCCAGGGCAGCAGCGCCTCGAGATCGGAGGTCTCGACAGTCGCGCCGCACCAGATGCGCAGGCCGGGCGGTGCGTCGCGGTAGGCGCCGATGTCGTAGGCCACACCTTCCTTGTCGAGCGCCGAGACCAGCGCCTTGGCGAAAGCCGCCTGCCCGTCGGCGTCGAGCGCCGCGACTTGCGGATCGGTGAAGGACAGGCAGACCGATGTGTTCGAGCGCGTCGCCGGATCGGCGGCGAGATGGCCAAGCCATGACGAGGTGGCGACGAAACGGTCGAGCACCGCCGCATTGGCGTCGGCGCGGGCGATCAGGGCGTCAAGGCCGCCGATCGACTTCGCCCAATGAAGCGCGTCGAGATAGTCCTCGACGCACAGCATCGACGGCGTGTTGATCGTCTCGCCCTTGAAGATGCCTTCGATCAGCTTGCCGCCCGAGGTGAGGCGGAAAATTTTCGGCAGCGGCCATGCAGGCTTGTATGTCTCCAGCCGCTCGACGGCGCGCGGCGACAGAATCAGCATGCCATGCGCGCCCTCGCCGCCCAGCACCTTCTGCCAGGAGAAGGTGACGACATCGAGTTTTTCGAAGTCGAGCCTTTGCGCGAAGGCGGCCGACGTCGCGTCACATATCGTCAGGCCCTTCCGGTCGGCAGGAATGAAATCGCCGTTCGGAACCCGCACGCCCGATGTGGTGCCGTTCCAGGTGAAGACGACGTCGCGGTCGAAATCGACCTTGGCCAGATCCGGAAGCGCGCCATAGCTGGCCTCGAACCTGCGCACGTCGGCGAGCTTCAGCTGCTTGACCACATCGGTCACCCAGCCGGAGCCGAAGCTCTCCCAGGCGACCATGTCGACGCCGCGCTCGCCGAGCAGCGACCACAGCGCCATCTCGACCGCGCCGGTGTCGGACGCCGGCACGATGCCGATGCGGTAGCCGGTGGGAACCTTGAGGATCTCGCGCGTCAGCTCGATCGCCTGCTCGAGCTTGCTCTTGCCGATCTTGGCGCGATGCGAGCGTCCGAGCGGAGCCTTGGTCAGCGCCTCGACCGACCAGCCGGGGCGTTTTGCGCAAGGACCTGAGGAGAAATTGGGGTTTGCCGGACGGAGTCCGGGCTTCGTAAGCGTCGTCATCGTGGTCTATCCTTCCAGATAGTGGCCCCTCGTTGGGGAGGGGTGGCCCACGGACGGCGATATGCGTTCAGGCTTCCGGCGTCAAGAGCAAAGTTTTTGTCGCTGACGGGATATTCGCATCGCAGCGGCCGGTGGTGATGGCAAAAGCAAATGGCGGATCACATGACCCGCCATGGCGCTTGTCCTTGCTGATGCGAACCTCACCAGAGATCGTAACGCAGCCCGACCTTGACCTGCTGATAGTCGATGCCCTTGTGGATCGTCGGCGTGCCGACGTTGTCGATGGTCGCGTACTTCAGCCCCGGCACCGATACATATTCGTAGCCGAAATCGAGCGCGACATTCTTGCTGACCTGGTAGGCGAAGCCGGCGCCAAGCATATAGGCCATGTTGAACTGCCTTTCGCGCGTGACCGTGCCGTCATAGACGCTCGAATCAAAGCAGCTGAAGCTGGTCGTCGTAGTGTTGCCGCCGCCAACAACCGAGGTCGAGTCGTTCTCGCAGTCCCTGGCGCCCTGGGCCAGCGTGTAGGTGCTGTAGGCCAGCCCCACGCCACCGCCGAGATAAGGGGTGAAGCCGACATAGGTGCCGAGATCGACGAAGGCGCTGGCCATGACGTCATAGGCCTTGTTGCGCGTATAGTCCGAGCCGTTACAGGACCGGGTGCTGGGCCCAGACACCTGGCTGACGATGGTGCCCGAAGTGTTGTCGGTCACGGTCGTCGTCTCGGTGCCCTCGCAGGTGGTGACATACTGGTTGTCGAACTTGCTCGTCGGCAGCAGGCCAAAATTCAGCTCGCCGCGGAAGTAGTCGTTGAAGTGGTAACCCATGCCGACGGATGCGGACAGCGCGCTGACATCGGTGATGACGCCGGTTGGCGACTCCGAGAAGTCGTAGGGCTTGTTGAAGGCGTAGCCGATATCGCCGCGCAGGTACCATCCCGAGCCGACCTCGACCGGCACGTAGTCCGGCGCCTGGTCGACATAGATCGGCGGATCGTAGTCGGCCGGCAGCGCCTGCGTCACCGGCATCAGCACGATGGCGGCCAGCGCCAGCGCTATACGCGATTTGAATACCATGTCCCCGGCTCCCGAACTTGGCGCGCGCCGCAGCGCAGCACCGTTTTTCAAGGAGCATTGTTAACCATAGTGGTTAAGTGCCGGTTAAGGATAACAGACGGTTAGCGAATTGATCGCGAAGAGTTTTCGTTCGGGCAAATAGCTCAAACAGAAAACCGCCCGGCGAAAAGCCGGGCGGTTGAGGAACTCTCGGATCTCGAAGAGCTTATTTGGTGTAGATCGGCTCCGGCTCAGGCTGATAGGCCACTACCGGCGCTGCGCACCCATTGTTGCCGCCGAACTGATAGCGCAGACCGCCGCGTACCTCGTGCGTGCTTATGCCGTGGTCGAAGCCAGGACCCGAGCTAGTCGTATCAAACTCGAACATGCGGCCGCCCTGGATGTGGCTGAAGCGGTAGCCCGCGTCAAAGATGATCTTGTCGGTCAAGCAATAGGAAGCGCCCGCCATGAGCGCGTAGGCAAAACGCCAGTTGGTCGACCCGGGGTTGGTCTCGGTGGTGTTCGGATCGCGGACCGTGTCCCACTTGATACGCGCGCCGCCGATGCCGGCGCCGACATAAGGCGTGATCCCGTGATAGGTGCCGAGATCGGCATACGCGTTAGCCAGCAGAAGGAAGGCGCTCATCTTCGAAACCTCGGTCGATGTCGTGACGAGATCCGAGGTCTGGCCGTTGAAGTCTGACTTGAACCAGTAATCGGCAGTTAGATCAGTGCGGAAGTAGTCATTGACCTTATAACCGACGCCGCCGCCGAGCGAGAACCCGCCCTTTAGGTCGCCGAAATCGAAATCGTTGGTGCCGGGCGGCGGCCCGTACGTGATGTAGTCGATGCTACCCAAATTCGACCAGTGATAGTCGATATCGCCGCGGATGTACCAGCCGCCGACTTCGACCGGCTGCTCGTAGGCGACCGGCGGCGGCGCCGCTTCGACCACTGGCGGCTCCGTAAGATCGGCTGCGAGCGCTGGTGCCGCCATCCCCGCGAAC
>NZ_RZOT01000166.1:0-10901 GCF_003999085.1 Mesorhizobium sp. M4A.F.Ca.ET.090.04.2.1 | reverse complement strand
GTGGTATCCGGTGAGGGCGCCGGACTTGCCGAGCGCGCGGTGACAAGGCACGACGAACGACATCGGATTGGCGCCGACCGCGGCACCCACCGCGCGGCTGGCGCTCGGCGCGCCGATGCTGGCGGCGATCGAGGAGTAGGTGCAGGCCTTGCCCATCGGGATGCGCAAGAGGGTTTCCCAGACGCGCAACTGGAAGTCGGTGCCGATCATCACCACGCGCAGCGGCTGGTCGGCGCGCCACAGTCTTGGATCGAAGATGCGCGCGGCGTAGGGCGCTGTAGAGCTCATGTCCTCGACATAGGCCGCGTTCGGCCAGCGGCCGGACATGTCGGCGAAGGCCGCGCGCTCGCCGCCGGGATCGTTGAAGGCGAGGCCGGCAAGCCCGCGGTCGGTGACCATGATCAGGGCGATGCCGAAAGGCGAGATGTGATAGCCGTAGCGGATGGTGAGGCCGGCGCCGCGCGTCTTGTAGTCGCCCGGCGACATCGCTTCATGGGTGACGAAGAGGTCATGCAGCCGTCCCGGGCCCGACATGCCGAGCTCGAACGAGGTTTCGAGCAGCGGCATGCCGGAATCGAGCAGCCGGCGCGCATGGTCGAGCGTGACCGCCTGCAGAAAGGCCTTGGGCGACAGGCCGGCCCAGCGGGTGAACAGCTTCTGCAGACCCGTCGGCGTCTCGCCGACCTCCTCGGCCAGATCCTCGAGCGAAGGTTGGTCGCGATAGTCGAGACTGATCTTCTCGATGGCGCGGCGCACGACCTCGTAGTCGCTGCCCTTGGGAGTAATTTCGTTCTCAAGGATCGCGGTCGGTTTCATCTGCGTATTCATGGTCATCTGGGCGTTCATGGCAATATCTCCTTGACCGCGAATATCGGTCTTCCCGCCCTTTGCCACCACCCGAAACTTGCCCTGCTGCCGCCCGCCCGCGACGTGCTTGAATTCCTACGGCAAGGCGTGGAAAGCCGGCCGCCGGATAACGCAAATTCGACAGTCAGCGCGCCCTGGCGGTCGCGAGCGCGCGCGAAAAAGCGGTGGCAAAGCTCTCGCGGGAGACGGGGTCGAGGAAGGACCCGATCGACACGATCTGTCCCTGTGCCTCTACCGCCATCCTGGTGATGCCGATCTCGGCATGGCGGGCGATTGAGAAGCGCGCCCAGAACGGATTGAAGCGGTGCGCCTCCGACCTGCCCGATGGCGCGGTCTTGCGAATGTCGAGGCTGGTGCGCGACACCGAGACTTCCTCGCGAGCGCGGGCGGCACGGTAATTGACGCGGAAGGCGATGTAGACGGCGATCACGTCGAGCCCGAAGAAGCCGAACACCGGCCAGGCGCCGCGCGACAGGAAGAAGGCGCCGGTGGCCAGCCAGCCGAAGGACAGCGCGCCCATAAGGACGATGAAGCCGGTGCGGCCGAGCGAGCGGTGCGGTGTCAGCAAGGCATGGAAGAAGGGCTCGTCAGCCTGGAAAGAGGCGTTTGTGTCGCTCATGCCTGGATATTATAGGAAGGGAATGGCAAGCCCCAAGACGAAAAAATCCCCGATGGCCAAAAATGCATTGCCGCCCGGCCGGCGCGACGGCTCGAACGCCAAACCGCGGCCGAGGCCGACGCGATCACGGCCCCTCTACAGCTCGGCCGAGGTGCGCGAGATTTTCCGGCGGTTTTCGGTGCAGCGACCGGAGCCGAAGGGCGAGCTCGAGCATGTCAACGCCTTCACGCTGCTGGTGGCGGTGGTGTTGTCGGCGCAGGCCACCGATGCCGGCGTCAACAAGGCGACGCGGGCGCTGTTTGCGGTCGCCGACACGCCGCAGAAGATGCTGGCGCTCGGCGAAGCGAAAGTCGGCGACTACATCCGCACCATCGGCCTCTGGCGCAACAAGGCCAAGAGCGTGATCGCGCTGTCCAAGGCGCTGATCGACGAGCATGGCGGCGAGGTGCCCGCCGACCGCGACCAGCTGATCAAGCTGCCGGGCGTCGGGCGCAAGACCGCTAATGTCGTGCTCAACATGGCCTTCGGCCAGCACACGATGGCGGTCGACACGCATATATTCCGCATCGGCAACCGCCTCGGGTTGGCGCCCGGCAAGACGCCGGAACAGGTCGAGCAGGGGCTGCTGAAGATCATCCCGGCCGAGTATATGCGCCATGCGCATCACTGGCTGATCCTGCATGGCCGCTATGTCTGCAAGGCGCGCAAGCTGGATTGTCCGGCCTGCGTCATCGCCGACATCTGCAAGGCGGCGGAGAAGACGGCCGAGATGCCGGCGCCGCTGGTGCCGATCGCGCCGCTTTCGGAGACGGTTGCCGCCGAGGCTTGAAGCGGTGCGCAACCCGGACGGAGACCGCGCCGCGCAGTTTCCCGGAATTGCTCAGGAGCCGTAGCCGCGCGCCATAGCCGCCGCGAAGACCGGGATCAGCAGGAAGATGAAGGCTTCGGCGCGGACATAGGTCTTGACCGAGGCGAGCTCCGCCGCCGGCACCTGGAAGCCGGGAGTGGCGCCGGTCTGCCGGTTCCAGGAGATGAAGCGGACGGTCGGGATGATCGACAAAAGGCCGACGATGACGAAGGCCGTCATCTTTGCCCAGAACATCCAGTTGTAGATGTAGAACTCCCAGCCCTTCAGGCCGTAGAAGACACGGCCGGCGCCGACGATGACGATCAGCGCGGCGATGATGCCGTAATGGCGGTCGATGCCGACAAGGCGCTTCAGCGTCGCGGCGGGCAGATCGCCGCGGAGCAGCACGAATTCGGCGCCGATGATGCCGGCCAGCGAAAACACCAGCAGATGATGGATGATGGCCAGCACGAGGTCGGTGGTATCCATGCATTTTCCTCTGGTTGGATGATATGCGGGCTGAATCAGATTTCCGCTAAGACTAGCATCGCCGGACAGAATTCCCAGACACGGCGGGCAGCTAGCTGCCCTGGCGTGATGGGACGTTCTGGTCTGGAGGATGATCCGGACCGCCGTGGCCCTTGTTCGGTGCGGGAGGTTTGCTAGGCGCCTTCTTGACGTTCAAGCGAGGCAAGTTCCATGGGCAGTCCAAAGGCAACCGGCGTGCCGGTCATCGAAACGGCGCGGACCATCCTGCGGGCGCACCGGCTGGACGATTTCGACGCCTACGTCGCCATGTGGGCCGATCCCGCCGTCACCCGCTTCATCGGCGGCAAGCCGCGCACGCGCGAGGAGAGCTGGATGCGCTTCCTGCGCCATGCCGGGCTGTGGTCGCTGATTGGCTATGGGTTCTGGGCGATCGAGGAGAAGGCGAGCGGCCGCTTCATCGGCGAGGCTGGCTTCCACGATTTGAAGCGCGATATCGAGCCATCGATCGATGGCGTGCCGGAGGCCGGCTGGGCGCTGGCCTCGGAAGCGCATGGCCGGGGACTGGCGAGCGAAGTGGTCCAGCGCGCTCTCGCCTGGGGAGACGTGACGTTCTCACCGGCCAGAACCGTCTGCATCGTCGATCCGGAAAACACAGCGTCGCTCAATGTTGCGGCCAAGTGCGGCTACAGGGAAATCCTGCGCACCACCTATCACGACAATCCGACGATCCTGCTGGAGCGGCGGTAGAGCCCCGTCATCCAGCCTTGAGCAGCTTTCGCGCCACGGCGTTCTGCGTATCAGCGTGCGGCGCGGCGCCGGGGTCTAGCAATTTCGTGCGTAGATCGAACGGTTGCGGCCTGGCGATCGCATAGCCCTGGGCATAGTCGACGCCGATCGATTTCAAGGCCGTGACGATGCTCTCGCTTTCAACGAACTCGGCAATGGTGCGCTTGCCCATCACCTTGCCGATATGATGGATCATCTCGACCATGGCACGGTCGATGCGATCCTCCAGCATGTCCTTGACGAAGCTGCCATCGATTTTCAGATAGTCGACGGGCAAGTGCTTCAGATAGGCGAAGGACGACATGCCGGAGCCGAAATCGTCGAGAGCGAAGCGGCAGCCCAGCTCGCGCAACTGGGCGATGAAGCGCATGGCGTTGGCGAGGTCGGCGATGGCGCTGGTCTCGGTGATCTCGAGGCAGATGAGCTTCGGCGGGATGCCGCTGATCTCGAACTGCTCGCGCAGGAAGTCGAGAAACGTCTCGTCGCCGAAGCTCGCCCCGGACAGATTGATGGCGCAGGTGGCGATCGGAGCGGCCGCTGGATCGCCAAGGCGCGCGGCCAGAACGGCGAAGGTGCCGCGCACGACCCAGCGGTCGATCGACGGCATCAGCCCGTAGCGCTCGGCTGCCGGAATGAAGCTGGCCGGCGAGACAATGGAACCATCCTCGTCCGTCAGCCGCAGCAGGATTTCGAGATGCGCCCCGCCTTCCGCCGCGGCGGCGCTGAGCGGCCATATCTCCTGGCAATAGAGCCTGAAGCGGTTTTCCTCCAGCGCGGCGTGCAGACGCTGCACCCAGGCCATTTCCGTGAACCGTTCCCGCAGGGCCGTGTCGCTGTCGCTATGCAGCTGAACCCGATTGCGGCCCTTTTCCTTGGCCATGTAGCAGGCGACATCGGCGGCCTGCAGGGTTTCTTCAAGCGTGACTTTGGCATCCACAATCTGGACCATGCCGATGCTGACGCTGATGGCGAACGGTCTTCCGGTCCATGAGAAATGCAGGTCTTGAACGGTCGCGCGCATCCGTTCGGCAATGTCGGCGGCGAGATCCAGGCTGCAATCGAGGAGGAGGACGCCGAATTCGTCGCCGCCCAGTCGCGCCAGAATGTCGCCCGGCCGAAGATCATTGCCGAGCAATATGGAGACCTGACGCAGCAGCTGGTCGCCGGCGGCGTGGCCGCATGTGTCGTTGACCAGCTTGAACTGGTCGAGATCCAGATACATCAGGGCGTGCTGCCCGGGTCGATGGTGCAAATCCTGGATGGCCTTCTGCAGGCGGCTCTCGAAGTCGCGGCGATTTGCAAGCCCCGTCAGTTCGTCGTGCGATGCTTGCCATGAAAGGCGCTCGATGTAGTCCTGTTCGCGCGTCATGTCGTGGAAGGCGAGCACGGCGCCGACGACTTCGCCGGACACCAAAAGCGGTGCGCCAGTCAGGGCAATGGGAACGACCGAACCGTCGGCGCGCTGCAGCAGTCGCGGGCGGGCATTGGAACGCCTCGGCTCGCCGGCCAGCAAGCGCTGGATCCATTGCGTCTCCTCGACGCCGCTGTCCTTGTCGACGAGCTTGAACAGTGATGCGATCGGTTTGCCTCTCGCCAGCTCGAACGTGTGCGCCAGCAGGCGTTCGGCGACAGCGTTCATGTAATCCAGCCGCCCATCGGAATTTGTGCTGATGACGGCCTGGCCGATCGAAGCAAGCGTGATCTGGGCCCGTTCGCGCTCGGCATTGAGCGCGTTCTGGAAAGCCTGGCGTTGCGCCAGGAGTTTGCGCGTGCGCCACACTGCTAGCAGGATGAGCAGAGCGGCTGTGGCGAGATTGGCCAGCGTCAATGCAATGTTGATGAAACGCGAACCCTCTCCCAGGCTGTCAGAGAACGCCTTGGACAGAGGGCCGATCTCATCGTTGAGCCGGTGGATCTCTGCCTTCCAGGCGCCGACCTGGTCCGACGATACCCGTCCTTCCGCGACCTTCCGGTGGATTGTCTCGCCCAACTCGTCGAGCGCCAGGATCATGTCGTCTGCAGCCGCCCAGCGCTGAATGGCGACGTCGAGGTAGCTGAACCAGCGAAAATTTCGGAACAACCAGATCATTCCCGCGACGTCGTCGGCGTGATTTCCACCCTGCACGAAACCGGCGCGCGCCGCCTCGGTGTCGGGCTCGGCCTGCTCAAGTGCCAGCCGCGCCGCATGATCGGCCAGCGGAACGGCAATTGCGGTGCGATACTCGTTGAAGAAATCCGTCTTGCCGGTATCGGCATAGAGGCTGAGGAAATAGATGGCCTCTTTCTGTCCTTTCGACCAATGGCTTTCGCCGCCGACGTAGGCGCGAACCGCCGAAAGCGTATAGAGGCTGCCGCCGGCGACCAGAGCCTGGACAAGGACCACGAGGATGAATGGCCAGACCAACCCGACAAGACGTGGGCTAGAAAGCGCCGGTGACAGCCTCATCAAGCTTCCATGGAAATTGCCATGGCCCCCGTGAACCCGCTGGGCCTGACCGAGGCAATTGCAGGCCAGGCGAAACCTCTCTCCCTCATGTCGCTGCTCGTCATGCGACAACAGCCCGAGTAGCATGTCGGCCTTAACAGCCAATAAACTTGCCGAGTATTTTTACTCGAGACAGCCTGTCTTCTTCCACAGGTTGCTTTCGCAAGGGTATAGGATAGGATTTTAGGCAAATACTATTGCAGTTCGACTGCTTCCAATTTGCCGGCGCTCGAAAGCCCGACAAATCGGGACCAAGTCATGGAAACAAAGTTCAAAGAGTTTCCAGTGCCTTATCGGCGATGAACGGCTTTCAAACTTGCTCGTTCGAGCATCGAGGCGTCTTCGCCGAAGGCGCGGGTGGCGCGAGCCGCCGCCTCGAGCAAGGGCGCGGTCATGCGGCGCAGAAAGGCTGCGTCCACGCGCGTTCTTGGGCCGGCAAGGGTGAGTGCGCCGAGAAGAGTCCGGCCGGGTCCAAAAACAGGCGCCGAGACGCCAGCCGTCTCGGGATCGCGGTCGCCCACCGACAAATGGTGATAGTCCGCGCGGATGGTATCGTAGGGCTCGCCCTGCTCGCCGGAGAACGCGGCGAGTACACGGCCGCCGGAACCCGCCAGCAAGGGCAGCACGTCGCCCTCGTGGATGGTGTAGCGGATCGGATGCTTGGATTCGACGCGGTAAAGGCAGGTGCGGACATCGCCGGAGCGGACATAGAAGGCGACGCTTTCCCAACTCCGCTCCGACAGATCTCGCATGATCGGCAGCAGGACATCCATCGCCACCACCGAGCGCTGGTAGAGCGCGCCAAGCCTGAAGGTGGCCGGTCCGATGCGATAACGCCCGTCGTCAAGCCGTTCCAGCAATTGGCCGCGCATCAGCGAGTTGGCCAGCCTCAGTATCGTGCTCTTGTAAAGGCCGGTGCGGGTCGCGATCTCGGCCAGGCCGAGCGAGCGATCGGCGGGCGTGAATGCGTCGAGAATGGCGATGGCGCGGTCGAGAGCGGCAACGCCTTCGGTGGAAGTCGGGCTGGCAGGTGTATTTTTCATCCCGATGATGATTTCATGTTGGTCGCCCCGTCCAGGCCAAGCCTGGATGATGCGATTTTGTCGTGGCAAAATCGTTCTGTCTAGTAGAATGCCATTCCCGTTGACAGAACGCAGTCACAAATGCTTGAACTCGAAGGCGGGTCTGAATTCAGGCCACGTCTTTGGCAGGCACCGGAGGAGGTGTCGTGATTTGGAGGAGTCCCATGCTGAACAGACGCAGATTCTTGACGAGCACCGCGGCCGGCATCGCGGCATTGCACTTCACACCCGCCTTCGCACAGGACGCGCCGCAACTCCAGATCTTCGTTCCCGCCGCGCCTGGAGGCGGCTGGGACCAGACGGCCCGCACGATCGACCAGGTGCTGCGTTCTGAAAAGCTGATCTCCGGCTCGCAGATCACCAATGTCGGCGGTGCCGGCGGCACGGTCGGCCTGCCGCAATTCGTCAATCAGTGGAAGGGCAAGGGCAATTCACTGATGGTGGCCGGCATGGTCATGGTCGGCGCCATCATCGCCAACAAGTCCGCGAACAACCTGACCGAAGTGACGCCGATCGCCCGCCTGACCGGCGAGTTCGAGGCGCTGGTGGTGCCTGCGGCATCGCCGTTCAAGACCGCCGCCGATTTCGTCGCCGCGCTCAAGGCCGATCCGACCCAGGTTCCGGTGGCGGGCGGCTCCGCCGGCGGTTCGGACCATATTCTGTTCGGGCTGATCGCCAAATCCGCCGGTGTGCCCGCGACCAACCTCTCCTATGTGCCATTCGCCGGTGGCGGCGAGGCGCTGTCGGCGCTGCTTGGCAACCAGGTGGCAGCCGGCATTTCCGGCTATGGCGAATTCTCCGAGCAGGTCAAGGCAGGTGCGCTCAGGCTGCTCGCCATCTCCGCCGATAAGCGCCAGGAAGGTATCGACGCGCCGACGCTGAAGGAGGCCGGCATCGATGTCGAATTGTTCAACTGGCGCGGCGTTTTCGCTCCACCAGGCGTCTCCGACGACGACAAGGCGGCGATGATCAAGCTGGTCGAGACCATGGCCAAGAGCGAGGCCTGGGCGACCGAGTGCAAGAATCGCAACTGGACACCAATCCTGCTCACCGGCGACGATTATGCCAAGTTCGTCACCGAGGACACCGCCCGCATCGGCGCCATCCTCAAGGATCTCGGCCTCGCCTGATGCCTTCCCCAGGCGGGTCGGCCGGCGCCGCTCCGCCTGGACCTTCGCCAGGCGCATGGACATGACATCCATCGCGGGCGAGACTGCGGTCAGGGCCGGCCGTGGGATGCCGGCCATCGAGGGAGGACATTCATGAGCACCAGCGACCAGCAGGCGCCGCCGCGCTTTGCCATACCCGAATTGTTGATCGGCGTCGGGCTTCTGGCCTGCGCCGCCGCCGTGGCCTGGCAGACGCTGGCGATCCCGGTGTCGCCGCTCTATTCCAAGGTCGGCCCGAGGGTCTTCCCCTACATCACGATGGCCGGCATGGTGATCCTGTCGCTGCTGCTCATCGTCGCGGCGCTTCGGGGCGGCTGGCAGCCCGACGAGGAAAAGGAGACGCCGACCGACTGGAAGTCGATGGGCTTCGTGGTTGCCGGCCTCGTCGCCAACCTTTCGCTCATCCATCCGCTCGGCTTCACCGCCGCCTCGGTGATCATGTTCGTTCTGGTCTGCTACGGTTTCGGCAGCCGGAGCCCGCTGCGCGACGCGCTGCTGGGCCTGATCCTGGCGCTCGCGGCCTATTTCGGTTTCGCCAGGGCGCTCGGCGTCAACATCGGCGCCGGTTTCGTCGAGAACCAGCTGAACACGGCGATCAACGCCGTCGTCGCCATGGTGAGGCGCTGACGCCATGGACACGCTCAACCAACTCGCGCACGGCTTCTCGGTCGCCTTCACGCCGGCCAACCTTTTGTGGTGCCTGGTCGGCACTACATTGGGAACGGCGATCGGTGTGCTGCCCGGCCTCGGGCCGGCGCTGACCATCGCGCTGCTTCTGCCGATCACCTACCAGGTGGCGCCGGAAGCCTCCTTCATCCTGTTCGCCGGCATCTATTACGGCGCTATGTATGGCGGCTCGACGACGTCGATCCTGCTCAACACCCCCGGCGAGAGCGCCACCATCGTCACCGCGCTCGAGGGCAACCGCATGGCCCGGTCCGGCCGCGGCGGCGCGGCGCTCGCCACCTCGGCGATCGGCTCCTTCGTCGCCGGCACCATCGGGACGCTGGGCGTCGCCTTCCTGGCGCCGATCGTGGTCAAGTTCGCATTGGCCTTCGGCCCGGCCGAGTATTTCTCGCTGATGGTGCTGGCCTTCATAACCGTCTCGGCGGTGCTCGGCTCGTCGTCGGTGCGGGGTCTCACCAGCCTGTTCGTCGGCTTCGTCATCGGCATGATCGGCGTCGACCTGCAGACCGGACAGCCGCGTTTCACCTTCGGCACGGGCGAGCTGCTCGACGGCGTCGATGTGATCATCGTCGCCGTCGGCCTGTTCGCCGTCGGCGAGACGCTCTACATGGCCTCGCGCCGCTATGCCGGCAAGGACGAGATCGTGCCGCTCAGGGGCTCGCTCTACATGACCGCCGCCGAATGGGCGCGCTCGTGGAAGGCGTGGCTGCGCGGTGCCCTGATCGGCTTCCCGATCGGTGCGATGCCGGCCGGCGGCGCCGAGATCCCGACCTTCCTGTCCTATGCGATCGAGAAGAAGCTGTCGAAGCACAAGGAGGAGTTCGGCACGGTCGGCGCCATCGAGGGCGTCGCCGGCCCGGAAGCCGCCAACAATGCGTCCGCCGCCGGCGTGCTGGTGCCGATGCTCACGCTTGGCCTGCCGACCTCGGCGACCGCCGCGATCATGCTGTCGGCCTTCCAGAGCTACGGCATCAATCCCGGACCGCTGCTTCTGACGACGCAGGCCAACCTCGTCTGGGGCCTGATCGCCAGCCTGTTCATCGCCAACGTCATCCTCGTCATCCTCAACCTGCCGCTGATCGGCCTGTGGGTGCGGCTGTTGAAGATCCCGGCGCCGCAGCTCTATGCCGGCATCCTGGTGTTCGCCACCGTCGGCACCTACGGCATCTCGCAGTCGCCGATCGATCTCGTCATCCTTTATCTCCTGGGAGCGGCCGGTTTCCTGATGCGGCGCTTCGATTTCCCGACCGCGCCCGTCATCATCGGCATGATCCTCGGGCCGCTCGCCGAAACGCAGTTCCGCCGCGCGATGACCATCGCCAATGGCGACTGGACGGTGTTCTACCGGCATCCGCTGTCGCTGACGCTGCTGACGCTGGCCTTCATCGGTCTCGTCGGGCCGCATATCTGGGCCTGGATCGAGCACCGGCGCCGGCGCGGACCGGAGCATGTGCCTGGCGATGCCTGATCGAACTGGAGCATCATGACAGACCTGCTTTCGGGCATCCGCGTCCTCGACCTGACCAATGTTCTGGCCGGCCCTTACTGCGCCTACCAGCTGGCGCTGCTCGGCGCCGACGTGATCAAGGTCGAGGCGCCGAATGGCGGGGATCTGGCGCGCCAGCTCGGCGCTTCGGCAAAACTCAACCAGGCTGGCATGGGCGCCTCGTTCCTGGCGCAGAACGCCGGCAAACGATCGGTCGTGCTCGATCTCAAGAAGGAGGCCGATCGCGACCGCTTCCTCGACCTGGTCGCCTCGTCCGATGCGCTGGTGGAGAACTTCCGGCCGGGCGTGATGGATCGGCTCGGTCTCGGCCATGCCAGCCTGAAGGCGGTCCGTCCCGGCCTCGTCTACTGCGCCATATCGGGG
>NZ_RZOT01000165.1:0-10905 GCF_003999085.1 Mesorhizobium sp. M4A.F.Ca.ET.090.04.2.1 | reverse complement strand
GTTCTTTACATCGTCACGCGCCCATGGCGATACGTCTCCACGGCAGCTCTTTGCTACCGTCGCCGGGGTGATTTGAACCTACGCGTTTTCATCGCGGAGCTTCGCATCGAGGCGAGCGAATGCATCAGCCCCGAATAAGCGGTCAAATCGGATGAGCGTTCTCGAGAAAGTGGTACCCCTTCCGTGCTTCAAACAGATCTTGCGGAAAATGAGAGGGCTGAGTTGCCATCTTTTCGTTCCCTGACGGGCCAGTCGCGGGGGTGAGCACACCATGATTCATCGCCCAAACAGCAGCCTGCGTACGATTACGAACCCGAATCTTTCGAAGGATCGCCTTGACGTGGACCTTCACCGTAGCTTCGGCGATTCTAATCTCGCGCGCGATGGTTTTGTTAGAATCCCCTTTGATCAAGCAACGTAGAATACATTTTTCCCTGTCCGACAAAATTGACAGGTCTCTGTCGACATTCTCCATTTTAGCAGCTGCGACTGTCACATCATCCGTCACCGCGTCATATTTAAGATCATGCCTTATGTCCTGAATAAATGTCGAAGGCTCCACAGGTAACACCGTCTGCCCGAGCATAACCAACTCGAGAGCTTTGATGAACGTATCGGAAGGAGCGACTTTTGATAAATATGCGTCAGCTCCTGCACGAAAGGCCGAAACTATATCGCTCGATCGACAGTGATCGGCCAGCACAACGACGTGGCTGTTCGAACAAATCGCTTTAAAGTCGGCAATTTGTGCGAATTCAGCATCTGCATCAGTACCGCCGACATCCAGGATCAGCAAGATCGGTCGGTGCTGGGGTAGCGGCTTCTGCAGAAGATCGTGAACACAAGCCGCAGAGAAAAGAATACGAAACTTTGCTGTATCCAAGATTCGACTAAGGCCTTCTCGGAGTAACTCGCTCGGCCCGACAAGCACCGTCATGAAAGATTGTTTAGTCATCGTAGCCTCCCCAACGCGCCCGGTAAGGCGCTCGGGGCGCCAACCGCATATCTTTTAAGGTTACGCTAGGAAAACCCTACACCCAAATACCCTCTTTAGGCGTAGGGGCAGCGTCTCGGGACCATCGGGATTTCTCAAACCTGTTGGCCTTGGGGAAGGTATGATGCAGGCGGCGGGCCTGCATTCTTCCGCAGCGCAGCGCATTGGACGAGTTCGTCCAAGTCGGTGCCTTATCCGGAAGGAGTGCCCACAAAGGGATAGTTGTGCCGCAGGCGGTGAAGGGTCACGATGAGGAAGAGTCTTGCCCGTCGACCCGTGCTCGACCAGTTCGGGGCGGCATCGTCACCATTGAAGGTGAAAGCCACACGCCATGGCCACAGAACACAATTCCGAGCCCGTCACTCCCTCGTCACGGGCCGGCGGCCGACGGATCAGGGGAATAAGGGCCATCCTGCTGGTCTTTGGACTCTCCGGTGTCGCCGTCCTGGGAGGGGCCGCGGTCAGAAACTTGGAGCCCCTCAACCGAGAGACCATCGGGGTTGTTTCCAGGGCCGTGGCGCAGAAGCTCGAGGATATCTCCGGAGCCGCGGTGCAGAAGGTCGAGGATATCTCCGGAGCCGCGGTGCAGAAGGTCGAGGATATCTCCGAAGCCGTGGTGCAGAAGGTGTCTGCTGCTATCGATAGTTGGCAGGATCAACCGGTTCAAGCCAGGGCCGAACCCTCCCGCGCGATCGTGTCGGGACCGGATGCGTCGGCCGCGACCTTGGTCGAGGCGAGCGTCGTCCCTGCCGTCCCCGCCATTGCCGAGCGCCCCAAAACCCTCGGCAAGGGACCGGATGCGCCGGCCGTGACGTTGGTCGAAGGGAGCGTCATCCCTGCCGTCCCCACCAGTGCCGGGCGCCCCAAAACCCTCGGCACGGCGCCAGAAACCGGAAGCCTGTTCGGCGTCGGCGACCGTATCAGGGTCGTGTTCTACGAGCGCGTCGAGGTCGAGGAAGACAAATGGGGGGGCGCGTCCTCAGCCTCAGCCCTGCGCGGCATCCTGCAGCGTCCGGAACTGAGCGGCGAGTACATGGTCCAAGAAGACGGCACGATTTCCGTGCCCTTGCTTGGCTTCATTCCGGTCGCCAACCGGTCGACGCAACAGGTACAGGCCGACCTGGCGGAAACCTTCGAACAATTGCTGGGCCGCAAGGGGCTTGTCAACATCCTGTCGCTGGAGCGACCGCCCATTTATGTGCTGGGGCCAGTCAAGAATCCAGGCTCGTTCAAGTACGCGCCCGGCATGACGATCCTGCATGCCATCGCGCTGGCCGGCGGACTCGACCAGGGCCAGGGCGAGCCGTGGCAGAAGATCGAAGCCGTGCGCGAAAGCCAGAAGCGTAGCGGGGCGATCGATGCAATGTTGAAGTTGCTCGCTCGCGTGGCGGTGCTGAGAGCCGAGCGCGACGGTACGGCGCCCAAGATTCCACGCCAGCTGCTGGAGTTGGCCGGCGCGACGGAAGCCGCCAACCTCATCAGCGAGCAGAGCGACCGGCGCAAGGCCGTCGCAACGGCCCGCAAAGATCGCGAGCGCACGATTGTGCGTGCACTGGAGGCGGCCAGGCAGGATGTTGCCGCGTATGGGCGCATGGACTCGCTCGACGAGCTCATCAAGCTGCGCCAGGAGCGCGTCAACAGCATGCGCACGCTCGTGGACCGCAACGTTCTCAGCATGACGGTGATGGATCAGGTCCGGAGCGAGTTGTCCGACGCGGAACAGCGTCGGAAGGATGCCCTCAACCAGTACGCCATGGCCAAGCAGCGCCTCGCTTCGCTAGAGGCAGAGTCGTTGCAGATCCGGGCCGACCTCATGAACGATCTGGAGGTCGAGATCGAGTCCACCGAGACCCAGATCGCGGCCAATATGCGCGAGTTGAACGCCAGCGAAGGCGTCCTGGACACGCTGCCGATGACCCGCGCCCAGTCTGTGAAGGACGCGAACAGCGTAACCTATCAAATCGTGCGGCAATCGGCAGCCGGACCGGTCAGCATCGAGTCCCTCGGAATGACCCTGCTGCAGCCGGGCGACCTCGTCAACATTATCGTGGGCGACGGCGAGCCAAGAGAGCTGGGCGGCTCGCCGGTCCCGACCTCGTCGCCGACGGCGTCCACAGCCAACGATGCAGGGCTTGGCAGCGAAGTGGCGGAGGAGAGGATCGGTCCGAATTGATGCCCTGCAAGGAAACGAGTGGGAAGCGCCAAACGACCACTCGCCGACAGCTTGAACCGTTTCATGAACGAGCAGGTCCGCCTCAGCTGAGTTTCAAATATCGGCATGGACTGCCCGCCATGGGTAGTCAGGAATAGGGTCTTCACTTCCCGCGCCGGCGATACGAGACTTCTCCAAATAGGCCAAACAGGGCAAACCCCGAGCGCTCCCTGGCTGAACAGCAGCGCGCGTCGAGGACAGGAGTTCTTGATGTCTCAGTCATCGGTGCAGAACCCTATCGTGTGCCTTCAGTAGGACAAGCCATGCGCCAGGATACGGTTATCGACGTTACCGTGGAGGCCTTGCCCGACATCGCGAGACTTGAGACCATTTGGAAGGAGCTCGAAGCCCGAGCAACTTACTCATTCTATCTGTCCTGGCTCTGGATCGGAACCTGGCTGCGGCATCTGCCGGGGGGCGCGCAACCACATGTTCTGGTCGCCCGGACGTCAAGCAGAATCGTTGGGTTGGCGATTGTTTGCCGGCGAAGGGCCTGGAGTTTCGGGCTGCATGCGCGGGCGCGCTGGCTACTCAATGAAACCGGAGATGCTCGTTTCGATCGACTGTTCATCGAGTACAACAACATACTTGCGGAGCGATCCTTGGCCGATGCCACCAGAGTGGCATGCCTCGAGGCCTTAGCGCATCACTTGCGCTACTCTGACCAGTTGGTGCTCTCCGGTATTGATCCGGACTTTGAGTTGGCCGCTTGTCGCACCGCAGGCCGGGCTGGACTCCTTACCGATGTGAGAGCGGACGATACGGCGCGGTGGATTGATTTCGCTAAAGTCCGCCAGAAAGGCGGAAATTTCCGCGCCACCTTGGGCCGCAACACTCGGCAGACGGTAAGCCGTGCCATGCGGCTATATGCTGAACGCGGCCCCATTGCGTTCCGGACTATGGAAGTGACATCGGAGGCGCTCGCCGCATTTAATTTGCTCGCCGAGCTTCATCAGGCGCGGTGGGGACGCAAGGGAGCCTTTGCCAATCCGAGCTTCCGTCGATTTCACGAGGAGCTCATCTCACTCGGAGTTCCCGCCGGGACGGTCCGCATCTCACGGACGTTGGCTGGAGAGCAGACAATCGGAATCCTCTACAATTTCGTGCATGACGGCCGTGTCTACAACTATCAAAGCGGCTTTCTCTATGAGCGCGACGGCCGGCTCAAGCCCGGGCTTGTCAGCCATGTTCTGGCAATTGAGGACAGCATCGGGCGTGGCGAGTGCGGCTACGATTTTCTGGCTGGGTTCTCCGGGCACAAGTCCCATCTGGCCAATGCCGAGCATCCCATGAAGTGGATCGCAATAGGCAGAGACGGTCCGGAGCGCCGCATCGAGGCAAAGCTGCGCGGTGCCAAGCGGGTGCTAGGGACCATTGCTACGAATATGAGAGAGGCCGTGGCTTGACGGGTCGACCCAAGCAGGGCGGCCAGTCTGATTGGAGGCAGGTTTCTTGGACAATCGGTTCGCGGATCCAGCTCTTGGGCAGGCGAGGACCAACAGGGGGTGCTGTTTGTCGGGATCGTGCGACTCGACCATTGTCGGTGCCGAACCCCACGGGCGGTCACTAGCAGCGACCCTGCGCGGACCGGGCGCAGCCCGCTCTGAAAGGGAAGGATTTGTAGGTTCCGGGCCTGCCTTGGCATCCATGTTTGCTCTGTATAGCTCGCCCTCAGAGCGGCTGTCTGAAGCAGAGTGCGTCTCCCGTTCAACTCGGGATCAAAGCACCAGTTCGCGCGGCGGGCTCTCAGATAAATGTTTCAGCGTGGCGGAATTGGTAGACGCACCGCACTGTTGATGCGGCGCCGAGAGGCTTGTAGGTTCGACTCCTACCGCTGGAGCCACCATTTCAGGTCGTTGAGCAAGGACCCTTTCGGCCCAGGTAGCTGCTCGCGATTTGCGCTTCAGTGCCTCACGATCCGGAGAGGTCGCCGTCGTCGCCCTCTACCAGGCAGGAGGTCGGGGGTGAGCGTTCTCCCTGTGCCCGAAGCGGACGAGATCGCAGCGCTCTGCTTTTCCGCCTCCGAGTATGGGTCCTACACCGCCCGTGGTCCGGAAGATTGGCTGGCAGGGCTTCCTCCGGCGCTTGACCCGGCTGGAGGCTATCTCCAAGGCCTTGGGGTGGGGCTTAGGCGGTGGTAGTCCGGAATTGGTAGTCCGGAATTGAAGTGCCCGCGATGCCATCATTCGCTTACGATGCACTGCGGATAAACGAGGGCACGCAAGGCACGGGACAGCGCTTCACTCGCATGTCGGGAGGCCCAATGTCGGCGGACGTGATGCAGATCCCGGAGCTTCTCGCGGACCTCGCGGTCAAAGACATCAAGGTCTGGGTGGAGGGCGACCGGCTGCGGTGCAATGCCCCCGCAGGCACTCTGACGGCGGAGTCTACCGAACAGTTGCGGGACCGGAAGGGCGAAATCATCGCGTTTCTGACTATGGCCGCGGTGGCGGCCCGGCAACAGTCTGCAATCATTCCCCTGCAAGCTCGCGGAACACGCACGCCCATTTACGCCGTACCCGGGCATATCGGGGCGCCCTTCTCATTCTCGGACCTGTCTAAGCACCTGGGCGGCGATCAACCGTTTTACACACTCCAGCCGCCTGGCTTCGATGGGCAAAGCGAGCCGATGGACTGCGTCGAAGACATCGCCGAATATTTCGCCCGCCAGATCTTAGAATATCAGCCCACCGGTCCGTACATCATCGCCGGTTACTGCTCCGGCGCTGCAACCGCTCTCGAGCTGGCGAAAATCCTGCGCCAACGCGGAGCGGAGATCCCATGCACGGCGCTCTTTGGCCCGCTTCACCCCACCACCTATGGGGAATCGCCGCGTCTGCTCTTTTTCCTTGCCAAGCGTAGCGCCGATTCGTTCCTGCGAGAGGCAGCCAAGCTGCCGACATTCGGCGCCCGTCTCCGATTTTTCGGCAGTCGCCTCCGCAATCTCGGCGAGCGCGTCCGCACCCTCGTGACCCCCATTCGCAAGAGCAATGAGCCGGTCCCGACGGATCCGGTGCTGGCGAGCAGAGCTCGACTCAAATCCACGGCGATCACGGCTTTGCGGCGGTACGTTCCCACGCCGTATTCGGGCCGAGTTTGTATATTCCTTCCGAACAAGGCCTGGATGCGATCGGGTGCAGCACCGCGCCGATGGCTTCGAGTGGTGCCCCATGCCGAGTTCTATTTCGGGCCCGAGGACTGCAACGATACCCTTATGCTGGAGGAACCGGACGCACCTGCCATCGCAGAGCTTTATCGCCAAGCAACCGGGCAAGCTGAACGATTGAGGTGATTGATTTTTTGATTTCTGCAATGGGGAGCGTATCTCATGAATGAAGTCCTACCTGTCGCGGCGGAGGGCGTAGCGCTTCCCCTGCTGGAAGATGGCGATCAGCGGGCGCTGGTTATCGAATACAACGCCACGGCAGCGCCCTACCCGTCGGACAGGACGATCATCGATCTCTTCCGCGACCAGGTGGTGCGTAGTCCTGACGCCGAAGTGATCCGCTTCGGCGACTCAGCGCTGACGTATCAGCAGCTCGACGAACGCTCCAACCAGATGGCCGCGCATCTGAGCTCGACCGGCGTGGGGCCGGGTCGGATTGCCGTTGTGTTCATGGAGCACTCTCTTGAAGTCGTCGTCGCGATCTTAGGCGTCCTGAAGTCGGGCGCAGCCTATGTGCCGGTGGATGCGGCAACACCGAAGGGGCGTCTTGCGACAATCCTGAAGGACATTGCCGACGGGACCGACGGGCGGGCGCCGGTGGCGGTCACCCAGGCGCGTCTGCAGTCCGTCATTTCCCCGAACCTTGCCGACATTTTCGTGCTCGACGCCGATTTCGGGTCGATCTTGAATCAGCCGGACTCGGCCCGACCGTCGGCTGCCACTCCGGATGGCGCCGCCTATATCATCTTCACCTCCGGCTCGACCGGCACGCCCAAAGGCGTCGTGATCGAGCATCGGAGCCTGGTGAACTACATCTGGTGGGCCGCGCGGGTGTACAGTTCCGGCGAACGTCTCGCATGGCCGCTTTTCTCATCCCTCGCCTTCGACCTGACCGTCACGACGCTCTTCACGCCACTCATCACCGGTGGCCGCATCGTGGTCTATCTTGGTGATCCCGAGGTCCAGAGCATGGTCGTGCTCAAGGTCATCGACGACAATGCCGTCGATATCATGAAGCTGACGCCGGCGCATCTCGCGATGATCCGCGACCGCAATCTTGAGACCACAAGGCTGCGCAAGTTCATCGTGGGTGGCGAGGACTTCAAGGCCGGATTGGCTCGCGATATCACGAAAGCCATTCCCCATCCTATCGAGATCTACAACGAATACGGACCAACCGAAGCCACTGTGGGCTGCATGATACACCGTTTCGACATCGACCGGGATCAATCCGCATCGGTGCCGATCGGCGTTCCGGCCGCCAATGCGGGCATCTACGTCCTCAACAAGGCACATCAGCCCACCATCCCCGGCATTATCGGTGAGATGTTCATTGCCGGCGACGGCCTGGCGAGAGGTTATTTCAATCGCCCTGACCTCACTGACGAACGTTTCCTCACGGCCACCGATCCCCGAGACCGGTTTTCGAAGCTGCGGCTGTACAAGACGGGCGATCTCGCCCGCTGGAACGCGGAAGGGCGCATGGACTTTCTCGGCCGCGCCGATCATCAGGTTAAGGTTGGTGGCGCTCGTATCGAACTGGGCGAGATCGAAGCCCGGCTTCTGAAGCACCCGCATGTTCAGGAATGCGCCGTCGCTGCCATCGCCACCTCGGTGGTGAAACCAGCGATACAAACAATGGCCCAAAACGGCCATGTCGAACCGCCAGCGGTCGAAGACGGCATCGCACGACTTGTGGCCTATTATGTCTCGTCGAAACCTGTGACCGTGGCGGCCCTGCGCGCCCACCTTGCCGAAGAACTCCTGGAGTCCATGATTCCGACACACTATGTTCGCCTCGAACGGATGCCGCTCACGTCCAACGGGAAGATCGACCGCGCCTCGCTTCCCGAACCGACGGCGGAAAACATCCAGCCTGCACAAGACTTCGCCGCCCCCTCGACGGAGACCGAGAAGACGCTGGCCGCGCTGTGGTGCGATCTCCTCAAGGTCGAGTCGATCGGCCGTGACGACAACTTCTTTGGCCTGGGCGGGCAGTCGCTCTTGGTGATGCGGGCGGTGTCGCGCATGCAAAAGACCTTCGGGGTCGACGTGCAGCTTCGCAATCTCTTCGAGCGACCGACAGTGGCCGGACTGGCGGAATTGATCGACGCAATGCGCTGGGTGGCCGATTCCCAAGTCCCCTCACGCGAGGGACCGAGAGAGGAAATCGAACTCTAGCCTATCGGACGGCCCTCCGAATGGCCCTGGGGCGGATGAAGATGATGGACAAAGCTTGGGTACCTTCACGTGGATCGGGGCTGCCTTGGGTAGCGGGGGAGTATGAGCTCTTACGGGACCAGGTCCGCCGGTTCGTCGAGGAGGAGATCAAGCCCTGCGCGGATCGCTGGGAAGAGGACGGGTTCATTCCCCGTAAGGTCCTGCGCCGCATGGGCGAACTCGGCTTCTTCGGCATCCGCTACCCGGCCGAGTATGGTGGTGCCGAGATGGACGCGGTTGCATCGACGGTCTTCGCCGAGGAGCTCGGGCGCTCGACCTATGGCGGCGCCGCCGATGCGATGCTGGTCCACAGCGACATGGCTTCCATGTACGTCTTTCACGACGGAACCAAAGCCCAGCGGGCCCGCTGGATGCCGGGCATTATCAGCGGCGAGGTGATCACCGCGGTCGCCATCACGGAGCCGGACGCGGGCTCGGACGTGAAGGCCATCCGCACGCGCGCGCTCCGAGAGGGCGACACTTACGTCCTCGATGGCACGAAGCTCTACATCACAAATGGCGTCCACGCAGATCTCTACTGCGTCGCCGCCAAGACTGATCCCTCGGCAGGAAGCAACGGAATCACGATGTTCCTCGTCGAGAAGGGCACGCCCGGGTTCAGCGTTGCCCGGGAGTTGGACAAGCACGGCTGGCGCTCCTCCGATACGGCGGAGCTCGTCTTCGACGGTTGCCGTATCCCCGCGGAGAACGTCCTCGGCGCGGAGGGACAGGGCTTCTACTCCATCATGCGCAACTTCCAGAACGAGCGCCTTGTCCTCGCGGCCATGGCGATAGGGACGGCCGAGGCGGCGATCGATATGACCCTCGCCTGGGTGAAAGCCCGCCGCGCATTCGGGGGCGTCCTATGGGACATGCAGGCGATCCGTCAACGTCTCGCGATGCTCTCTGCGAAGGTGGAGGCAGGCCGCCAGTTTCTCTATGCCACCGCTTGGCGCATGGCGGCCGACGAAGATTGCCTGCGCGAGATCTCGATGTTGAAGGCCATCTGCGGCGAACTCGTCAACGAGGTCGCCTATGCATGCGTGCAATTCCACGGCGCCATGGGCGTCATGCGCGAGAGTCCGATCGAGCGGATAACGCGTGACGCCCGCGTCCTAACCATCGCCGGCGGCGCGACGGAGGTGATGCTGGAGGTGGTCGCGTCGATGTCGTGAGCAAAACGCCGCCGCCACATCATGCGTCGCATGCAAACCCCAGCTCAAGGATCGCATCCTGGCCGCCATGCACGACATCTCAGGTCTTGAGCGACGAGGGGGGCGGTTCATCGTGCACAGGGCCGGCGGCAGAATCCAAATTCGTCGCGAAGGCCAAGATGAGGGCCGCACACGCACCCTCGATGCTGACGGCGAGCGTCCAGCCCAGGACCAGGCCTTGAAGTCCACCGAGCTTCGCTCCCGCGATCACGAAGCACAGCTCCAGCAATCCGCCAAGCGCGAACCAGCGAGATGCCTTGCGCATCCTGTCGCCCAACCGCGCCAGCGTGCAGGCATGAAATTTAAGCGTTGATCCCAGCAGGCTGAAGCCGAGGAAGCGCAGGCTCGATCCGGCGATCTCAGGATAGGCCGGATTGAAGACCGCCAGGATCGTCTGCGAATAGGTGAAGACGAAGACGGCGCAGACTAGCGAGAAGAGCAATGACGCCATCACCGACAAAAGGATGTCATGTCTGGATTGTTTCGGGCTCGCTCGCACTACGGGGAACAGGACCGTGGCCATGGCTGCGGGAATCAACGAGGCGATGGAGACCAACATCCACAAGCACACGAAGGCAGCATTGATGGCCGGCGACAGTAGAACCAGCACGAGGTAAGGCATGATGAGGCCCGGCGCCTGCAGGGCCACGTCGAGCGCGTAGTGGTCGAAGACCTTCTTGCGGAGCGTTTGGAGCAGTTGGAAGTCGGGAGGCCCAACGAGTTGACGCGCACCGCCGCGCGTCAACAGGTCCACGCCGACGAGGGACGCCAGCAGGCCGGCCGCCCAGCTCAGAAGAAGCGCGACATGGGAGGTGTAGCCGGCAGCCGCGGCGGCGGCGATCAGCATCAGCTTCAACATGCCGAACAGCACCAGCCGGATCATCCTGCCGGCGCTGCGCAGGTTGCCCAGGAATGCCTGGTCGCCCACGATGGCGAGACCGGTCAGGCCGCAGCCGAGGACGAACGCAATACCCTCGAACCAGCCGCCGATCAGCGCACTCGAGCTGTAGAAGTAGGCATGCCCGAGGACGAACAACAAGGCGAGGCCGACCGCCAGCGCCACCCCGACGCACGCTGCTGCGGCCACCAGGCCGCGCTC
>NZ_RZOT01000164.1:0-10987 GCF_003999085.1 Mesorhizobium sp. M4A.F.Ca.ET.090.04.2.1 | reverse complement strand
CTCTGCCCTGCCGGCCATCTCCCCCTCAAGGGGGGAGATTGGCAGCTTTTCCGCCACGCCTGTCCTTGCAACGTTGGAGATTGGCGAAAGCGGCGGAGCGAATAATCTCCCCCCTTGAGGGGGAGATGGCCGGCAAGCCAGAGGGGGGTGCAGCGCCAAACGCCCGTCATCGTCTCACCCCGCCTTTTGCAGCCCCTTGAACAGGAACGACTTGCTCGAGCGGTAATCATAGTCCGGATTTTCCCAGGCGATCATCTTGCCGGGGTTGAGCAGGCCTTGCGGGTCGGTCTCGCGCTTGAAGGCGAGTTGGACATCGTCAGTCCGCTTCATGCCGCCCTCCTCCAGCGTGTAGCGGTGCGGATTGAAGATCCAGCAGCCATTGTCCTCATGGATGCGGATGATCTCGTCCAGCCGCTCTTCCGTGGTGTAGCGCACCAGTGGCAGTCCGGCGGCGCCGATCGCGCCGTCGAAGCGGATGAATTCGAGATGCGCCGGCACCTCGTCGCCGAAGCGGTCGACCATCGCCTTGACGTGGGCGAGATGATCCGGCGATGGATAGCGGGCCTGCAGATAGGTGATCGTCGGATCGACCCGGATGGCGCGCAGCGTCGTGTGGTTCCATGTCAGCTCGTAGGCCGGCGGCAGCCCCTTGAGATCGGCCTCCTGGTCGGCCCGGAAGACGATCTCGCCCTTGCCGCTCTTCACGAAGGCGACAAAGGCATCGATCGCATGCGGCGCGATCATGCACACCACGATGCTCTGCTCGCGTCGGAAGAATTTCTGGTGCCGCTTGAAATAGTCGTAGGGGATCGGCGCGGCGATCGGCGTGATCAGCTTCGCCAATATGCCGTCCTGGATGGCGAGGTCGTTGCCGAAGCCGGCCGCGTCCATGAAATCGTCAAAGCCGACGATGACGTCGATCCAGTCATAGGAGGCCGTCAGCGGCATCTCGACCTCGGTGATGATGCCGTTGGTGCCGTAGGCGTGCATGACCTTGAGCACCTCCTCGCCGGTCAGTTCCATGACGCGCGGTTCGGCCTCCATCGTCACGGTCCTGAGCCGGATGACGTTGCCGAGGTCGCGCAAGCCGCCCCAGCGGATTGATCCGACGCCGCCCGAACCGCCGGCGACAAAGCCGCCGATCGACGCCGTATTGTAGGTCGACGGCGACATGCGCAGCTCTTGGGCCGAATGGGCGCGCGTTGCTTTGTCGATCTCGGCCAGCACCGCACCCGGTCCAGTCACGACACGGCCCGGCGCGATCGCCTGGACGGCGTTCATCTCGGCGAGGTTGAGCACCACGCCGCCCGACAGCGGCATCGCCTGCCCGTAATTGCCGGTGCCGCTGCCGCGCGGCGTCACCGGAACGCCATGCCGATGGCAGGCTGCGAGCAGGCGGATCACCTCATCCTCGGTCTTCGGCGTGACGATCAGGTCGCCGGTGACATGATCGAGCTGCTGCTTCAGCACCGGGCTGTACCAGTAGAAATCGCGGCTCTTCTGCTGGACGATCGCCGGATGGTCGTCGATCTTCAATCCATCGAGGTCGCGCTTCAGCGCCGCAATATCCATCGTCACACCATCAGTTCGTCAAGTTCGGCATAGTCGGGCAGCCGGCGCTCGATCGTCCTGCCGTCGCGCACCACGATGCGATCCGATTCGGGCCGCGACAGCAATTCGGTCCAGCTCCGCCCCTTGAAGATGATGAAATCCGCGCTGTCGCCGGCAGCGAGCGTGCCGAAACCGTCGAGCCGCATCACCTTCGCCGGCGTCGCTGCCACTGCTTGCGGCCAGTCGCCAACCGGATGGTCGAAATGCAGGATGCGCGTCGCCATGCGGTAGACTTCGAGCATATCGAGATCGCCATAGGCGTAGAAGGGATCGCGCGTGTTATCGGAGGCGACCGCTACCGGGATGCCCCGCGCCCTCATCTCGTGCAGCAGTGTCACACCGCGCCAGCGTGGCGTGGTGTTATCGCCGCGCCTATCCTGCAGATAGAGGTTGCACATAGGCAGCGACACCACGGCCAGTCCGGCCTTCGCCACCTTGTCCAGCGTATCGAGCACTGCGAGGTCGGGCTGGCGCGCCAGTGAGCAGCAATGGCCGACGAGGATGTTGCCCTCAAAACCGTTCCACAGCGAAGCTTCGGCGATCTTCTTCAGCGACATGGCGGCGACGTCGTCGGTTTCGTCGGCATGGAAATCGAGGTCGAGCCCGTGCCTGATCGCCTGCCCGAACACCCGGTCGAGGAGCTCTTCCAGATCGGGCACCATATAGGTGACGACGCCGAGCACACCCTTGGCTGCGGCGACGCGCTTGGCCAGCCGTTCGAACCAGGCCTTGTCGCGCACGCCTTCGATGCCGAGCAGGCAGGCGGCCTGCAGTTCGATACGCCCGCGCCATTTCTCCCGCATCGTCTCGAACACTGGCCAGGAAATCTCTTCCTGCGGCGCGACGCTGTCGAGATGCGTGCGTAGGGCCCTGGTGCCATGCGCGTAAGCGCTGCGCAGCGAGAAATCCATGCGCCGGGCGACGTCCTCGGCGCTCCAGCGCGCGGCGCGGTCGGTGC
This sequence comes from Mesorhizobium sp. M4A.F.Ca.ET.090.04.2.1, assembly GCF_003999085.1. Lineage (NCBI taxonomy): Bacteria > Pseudomonadati > Pseudomonadota > Alphaproteobacteria > Hyphomicrobiales > Phyllobacteriaceae > Mesorhizobium > Mesorhizobium sp. M4A.F.Ca.ET.090.04.2.1. The sequence continues at coordinate 8,418 of NZ_RZOT01000164.1, read as the reverse complement.
CCGTGGCATTGAGAGCGCCCATGAAAGTCCCGTCGGGATTGGGTTTGCGCGGCCAGATATGGCCCTTGTCGATATGGGTGTGGCAGTCGACGAAGCACGGCAGCACAATGCGGCCGCCAAGGTCTATGGCATCCGCCGGCGCTTTCGATTTGCCGCGTGCCGCAATGCTGGAAATCCTGCCATCGGTCACAGCGATGTCGGCGATCGCGAAGCCGTCGCTGTCGAAGATTGCGGCGAGGCCCGGCGTCAGTGATTGGTGAACGCGGACATTGGCGAGATGGTAAGAACCAGAGGCCGGTATCAAGGCTTACCCCCCCTCTGCCCTGCCGGGCATCTCCCCCTCAAGGGGGGAGATTGGCAACTTCGCCGACAGCGCTCGTCCTGCAATGTCGGTGATTGGCGAAACCCGAAATGAAGGCTGATCTCCCCCCTTGAGGGGGAGATGTCCGGCAGGACAGAGGGGGGTGCTTGGCGCCAACATCACAATCACGTCGCCCACCCTATCGCTCCTGCTTCAGCGCGCTCTCGTGCCAGCGGCGCAGGATCAGATGCGACACCAGCGACAGCACCAGGAAGATCAGGATGCCGGTCAGCGAGATCAGGAACAGCGCCGCGAACAGGCGCGGCGCGTTGAGCCGGTAGCCGGCCTCGATGATGCGCGAGGCGAGCCCCGACGACTGCCCCTGCGCCCCGGCGACAAATTCGGCAACCACCGCGCCGATCAGCGACAGGCCACCGGCGATCTTCAGACCGCCGAGGAAATAGGGCATCGCCGCCGGCAGGCGCAGATAACGCAATTGCTGCCAGCGGGTCGCGCCGTTGAGCTTGAACAGGTCGCGCAGGTTGCGGTCGACGGAGTTCAGCCCAAGCGTGGTATTGGAGAGGATCGGGAAGAAGGCGACGATCCAGGCGCACAGCAGCAGTTTGGTCGTCTGGTTGTTGATGTAGATGTTGATCAGCGGGAAGATGGCGACGATCGGCGTCACCTGCAAAACGATGGCGAACGGGAAGAACGACATCTCCACCCATTTCGACTGCGCGAACAGCACCGCCAGCCCGACGCCGCCGATAACGGCGAGAAGCAGGCTGAGGAAGGTGATCCTCAGCGTCACCAGGAGCGAGGAGAACAGCAGCCCGGCATCGTCACGCAGCGTCTGCAGCACCACGCCCGGGCGCGGCAGGATGTATTGCGGGATCTCGTTCCAGACGCAGATGCGGTCCCACAGCCAGATCGCCAGCACCATGATCGCCAGCGGCAGCACCCATCTGCCGATCCGTTCCAGGCGCGCCTGGCGGACGCGGCGCGCCTCTTCGGGATCGAGCTTTAGGGCTGTGTCTTCAATGGCCGTCATGGTGCGGTCCAGCGGTTGAGTTGATGGCGCTGACCAGCACGTCGGACGCCTGGCGGCAGAGCGCGGCATAGTCGGGCGAGGTGCGGAACGCCTCGTCGCGCGGATAGGGCGCGTCGACTGCAAGCTCTCCGTAAACGCGGCCCGGCCGCGCCGCCATCACCACCACGCGGCTGGACAGAAACACGCTCTCGAAGACGCTGTGGGTGACGAAGACGACGGTGAAACGCTCGTCCTGCCACAGTTCCAGAAGGTCGTTGTTGAGCTTGAAGCGGGTGATCTCGTCGAGCGCCGCGAACGGTTCGTCCATCAAAAGGATGCGCGGTTTGGTCACCATGGCCCGCGCGATCGAGACACGCATCTTCATGCCGCCGGAGAGCTCGCGCGGCACGGCATTTTCGAAGCCGTTGAGATGCACGCGCGCCAGCATTGCCATCACCGCAGGTGCCGCCTTGGCGCGCGACACGCCCTTCAGCCTGAGCGGCAGCCAGACATTGTCGAAGACGCTCGCCCAGGGCAGCAGCGTCGGCTCCTGGAAGACAAATCCGATGTTCGACCGGTCGATATTGCCGCGCCAGTCGAGCAGCCCCGAGGTCGGCGTCGACAGGCCGGCAATAAGCCGCAGAGCCGTCGACTTGCCGCAGCCCGACGGTCCGAGCAGGCTGAGGAAGTCGCCTTCCCGGATTGTCAGGTCAACGTCGCTCAGCGCCGTCACACCGTTGGAAAAGGCCTTGCCGACATTGCGCAGCGCCAAGAGCATCGGGCCTTCGCCCGATGCCGTTGCCGGCGCCTGCGCCACTTTTTCCAGCTTCACGGTTACTTCTTCAGGTCCAGCCCGACGCCCTTGTTGATGAAGGCCAGCGTATAGGCCTTCTTGATGTCGATGCCCGGCTGCGCCACCTTGGCCTTGACCATCTTGTCGTAGAAGCTCTGGATACGCGCTTCCGTCATGGCGCCGATGCCGAGCTTTTCGGTATCGCCGGAATCGACCACGCCGAACTTCTTCAGCTGCTCGATCGAGAAGGCGATCTGCTCATCCGTCATATCCGGATTGTCCTTCTTGATCAGGTCGTTGGCGGCCTTGTTGTCGCCGTAGAGATAGTTGTACCAGCCCTTGGCCGAGCCATCGACGAAGCACTGCACCACCTCGGGCCGCTTGTCGATCGTGTCCTGCATGACCTCGACGGTGGTCGCGTAGGTATTCCAGCCATAGTCGGCGAGCAGGAACTGGTTCGGCACGAAGCCGCCCGCCTTCTGCACCGCGAACGGTTCCGAGGTGACGTAGCCCTGCTGGATCGACTTCTTGTTGGCGATGAACGGCGCCGGGTTGAACGTGTAGGGCACGCGCTTGGCGGCATCGAAGCCGAGCTCGGTCACCATCCACTGGAAGAAGGTCTGCGCACCCTCGTCGCCGAGGATGTACTGGTCGGCGTTCTTCAGGTCCTCCCATTTGTCCAGCCCCTGCCCCGGCTGGGACATGATCACCTGCGGGTCCTTCTGGAAGTCGGCGGCGACAACGCGCATCGGAATGCCCTGCTGCACGGCGTCGAAGGCCGACAGAAGGTTGCCGCCCATGTAGAAATCGATCTTGCCGGCCAGCAGCATCGGCCGGCCGCTGACCTGCGGGCCGCCCTGCATGATGGTGACGTCGAGGCCGCACGCGGCATAGGTGCCGTCGGCGACCGCCTGGTAGTAGCCGCCATGCTCCGGCTCGGCCAGCCAATTGGTGCCGAAGGTGACTTTCTCGTTGGCGGCCGCGCCCAGCGTGCCCGCCGCAAGCAGGACGACAGCGCCCGCCAAAATCTTCCGTTTTCCGACCATGAACATCACCCTCAATTTGCTCCGACGCGCTGCGCGCCGGGCTCAACACCATTGGTTCAAGAAGCAAGACACATGCCACCGCCTGGGCCGCCTGCTTGCGCGACAGTCGCTGCGAGGAGCGAACGGGTCATGCTGTACGAAGGGCATCGTGCCTATTTTTTGGACGCCTGTCCATAATCGCAAGGACGATGGGCACAGCCATCTTGAAGGCGTCTTTGATCGTGCCTTACCTAAAGCCCGTCGCGCCTGAACGGCACTAATGCGACGCGCTTTAGGTTGTTGTTTCATGCATGTCGTTATCCCAAAACCGCTGCACACTTTTGGGCGACATGCATTAGGCTGAGACAGGAGATTGCCATGTTCCGATTCCTCGCGCCGAAGTCGATCAAGCCGCCCTTTGCCCGCTACAGCCACGGTGTCGAAGTGCCTCCCGGCAAGCGTCTGGTGCTGTGTTCAGGCCAGGTCGCCATGACCGCCGACGACCAGATTCCGGATGACGCCGGGGCGCAGGCGGAACTCTGCTTCGCAAACGTAGCGGCGATTCTCGGCGAGGCAGGGCTTGGCCTTGCCGACATCGTGCGCATCAACACCTATGTCACCGACCGTGCCTTCCTCAGGCCCTATATGGAGGTGCGCGATCGGCTGTTCGCCAGCCCGGCGCCGGCCTCGACATTGATGATCGTCTCCGGTTTCGCCCGGCCGGAATTCAAGGTCGAGGTCGAGGTGATCGCCGCCGGATGATCGACAGGCGATGCCAGCCGCGCTAGGTCTGGCGCGATGATTTGAAGAGGCACGACATGACCGTTGCGAACAGACGCGTGTGGTGGGGCGACTACCGGACCACCGAATACGCCACGATCGATCCGGAAGCCACGATCGCCGTGCTGCCGGTGGCGGCGATCGAGCAGCACGGACCGCATCTGCCGGTGTCGACCGACACCTCGATCATGAATGGCATGCTGGACACCGTGATCGCCCGCCTGCCCGCCGATCTCGACATCCGTATCCTGCCCGTCCAGGCGGTGGGCAAATCCAATGAACATCTGCACGCGCCGGGCACCCTCACGCTGCCGGCGACGACGCTGGTCGATGCCTGGACCGAGCTCGGCCTGTCCATCGCCAGGGCCGGGGTGAGAAAGCTGATCGTCGTCAACTCGCATGGCGGCAATGAGGAGATCATGGGCATCATCACGCGCGAACTGCGCGTGCGGACCAAAATGCTGGCGGTGAAGACGAGCTGGCAGCGTTTCGGCCGTCCGGCGGGCATGTATACCGAGCTTGAGGACCGCCAGGGCATCCATGGCGGCGACGTCGAGACCTCGCTGATGCTGCATTTCCGGCCCGACCTCGTCGACATGGGCAAGGCCGACAACTTCGTTTCCAATGTCGGCCGCGCCGAGAAGGAATTCGCCCTGCTGCGTCACACCGGCACGCACGCCTTCGCCTGGATCGCCAGCGACCTCAACCCGAACGGTGTGGTTGGCGACGCCTCGATCGCCACGCCCGACAAGGGCCGGCTGACCGCCGAGCATCAGGCCGACGGGTTCATCAGCCTGGTCAGGGATGTGCGCAAGGCGAAGCTCGCAGACTGGCTGCCGTAACTCGAAGGATTCAGGCTTCGATCTTCAACTCGAAAGGTATGCCCTCGAAAGCGTCGGCGCCGCGCCCGATCGCTTCGATGGCGGCGATCATGCGGCCATCGCGGCCAAGCAAGGCATCGGCGACGGCGATCAACCGCGGATTGGGGGTCGCCGAGGGGGAGAGCGCGCGCAGCGTCTGCGCCAGCTCGACCTCGTCGCGCTTCGGCGCCAGCGCCGCGGCAATGATATAGGCCGAGGCGGTCGACCGGCTGATGCCGGCATAGCAATGCACGACGAGCGGCTTTGCCCGATCCCAGCGATAACCGAAATCGAGCAGCGCGCGGACATGCTGCTCGCCCGGCATGGTCATGCCCTCCTGCGCGACGGCAATATCGTGCATGACCAGATGCAGATGGTTTTCCGCCGCGATCGAGGCCGGGCGCATCACGTCGGTGCCGGCGGCAAGCAGCGACAGCAGGCGCTGCGCGCCGGTTCTCGCCACGGTCTCCTCGACTTTCGACAGCGAACAGACATGGATCATGGGCTGGTTTCCTTCGTCCGATGCTCGCGCAATGAGGTCCAGTCGGCAAGCGCCGCTTCGAGCCGCTGCCATTCGGTCTCATCGCCCGGCAGTCCGGCGCGCAGGACCTGTGGCCGCTGGGCGAAATGCCGGAGCAGGATGCCGCGCTCACCCAGCGCCGAAAACAGGCCGGCGGCTTCGGGCAGGCGCAGATAGCGGAACAACGTGGTGCCGCCGGCCACGGTAGCGCCGAACCGGGCGAACAGCTTGTCGAGCCGCGCCGCGTCCTGCGCCAGCCGCCCACGCATGGCGGCCTGCCATTGCGTGTCGCCAAGCGCGCGGATGCCGTATTCGAGCGCCGGGCCTGCCACCGCCCAGGGCCCCAGTTGCGTCTCAAGCCGCTGGACCGTCAGCGTGTCGGCCAGCGCGAAGCCGAGCCTGACGCCGGCAAGGCCGAAGAACTTGCCGAAGGAACGCAGCACGACAATGCCGCCCTGCCTGACATCGCCGGCCAGGCTTTCCGCTGCCGGCCCGACATCCATGAACGCCTCGTCGACGACCAGCAGGCGGCCCCTGGCGCGAAGCCGTGCGGCAAGCTGAAGCAGTCTTTCGCGCTCAACGACGCGACCGTCCGGATTGTTGGGGTTGACGACGACGGCGAGGTCGGCCTCGGTAAGCGCTTCGACATCATCGACCTCGGCCGCCGCATGGCCGGCGATGGCGGCGGCTCGGCTGTGCTCGGCATAGGTCGGCCCGAGCACCAGCGCCTTGCCGGGCTTCAGCAGCGAGGCAACGCGCGGCAGCAGGATCTGCGTGCCGGGCGCGGCCGCCACATGCGCCGCCGACGGCGCGCCATAGGCGCTGGCCGCGACCGCGCGAAGTTCGCCGAGCCGCGCCGCTTCCGGCAATCGCGACAGGGTGGTGGCGGGCAATTCGAAAATTGGATAGGAGTGCGGATTGATACCCGTCGAGAGATCGACGAAAGGCCGTGGCGCGTGAGGGAAGAGCGCGCTCGCCCGGCCAAGGGATCCGCCGTGATCCACTGCCGCAATCGCTCCATCAAGAAGCTTCATGTCGATACTGATTGCCTTCCTGTCATTGGTCATTGAGCGGGCACTCGGCTACCCGGACTGGCTGTTCGGGGCCATCGGCCATCCCGTCACCTGGTTCGGCAGGCTGATATCCTTTCTCGATCGCGCGCTCAACCGCGCCACTGATTCCGACGCTCGGCGTCGCCGCCGGGGCGTCATGGCTCTGCTTGTCATCGTACTGGTGCCGGCGGCCATCGCCTTTGCCGTGCAGCTCCTGCTCTGGCAGATGTTTCCTGTAGGCCTGATCATCACCGCGATCCTGGCATCGTCGCTGATGTCGCAGAAGAGCCTGGCCGAGCATGTCGAGGCCGTGGCCGACGCGCTCGACACCGGCGGCCTTACGCTCGGCCGCATCGCCGTCTCGCGCATCGTCGGTCGCGATCCCGAAAAGCTCGACAAGGCAGGCGTTTCCCGCGCGGCGATCGAAAGCCTGGCCGAGAATTTCTCCGACGGCATCGTCGCACCGGCCTTCTGGAGCGGGGTCTGCGGGCTGGCCGGCGGCGTCGCCTACAAGGCCGCCAACACCGCCGATTCCATGATCGGCCACCGCACGCCACGCCATGAGGCCTTCGGCTGGGCGGCGGCGCGCTTCGACGACTGGATCAACCTGCCGGCATCGCGGCTGACCGGGCTGCTGATCGTGCTGGCTGCCTTCTTCGTCAAGGGCGCGGACCCCCGCAACGCCTGGCAGGCCATGCGGCGCGACGCCAGGAAGCACCGTTCGCCCAATGCCGGCTGGCCGGAGGCGGCGATGGCCGGCGCGCTGGGTCTCGCCCTGGCCGGCCCGCGCAGCTATAGCGGCGTCGTCGTCGAGGATGCCTACATGGGCGAAGGCGGCCGGCGCGAGGCGGAAAGCCTCGACATCAGGCAGGCGCTGAAGCTCTACCAGGTGGCCGACCGGCTGCTGATCGCGCTGTTCGGCATCCTGTCGGCGCTGTTGATCTATCTGACGATGTGATCAGAACTCGATGCCTTGCTGGGCTTTCACGCCGGCCGAGAAATGATGCTTGGTCAGCCCCATTTCGGTGACGAGATCGGCCGCCTCGACCAGCAGCGGCTTGGCGTTTCGGCCGGTGACGATGATATGCAGGTCAGCACGGCGCGCCTTCAGCGCGGCAACGACCTTTTCCAGATCGAGATAGTCGTAGCGCAGCGCGATGTTGAGCTCGTCGAGCACGACAAGGCTGATCGACGGATCCGCCATCAGCTCCAGTGCTTTTGCCCAGGCAGCCTCGGCGGCGGCGATGTCGCGCTTCAGGTCCTGCGTCTCCCAGGTGAAGCCCTCGCCCATCGCATGCCACACGACGCGGTCGCCGAAGGCGGCAAAGGCGTCCTTCTCGCCGGTCTGCCATTTGCCCTTGATGAACTGGACGACGCCGACACGCTTGCCGTAGCCGAGCATCCTGAGCGCCAGCCCGAAGGCGGCCGTAGTCTTGCCCTTGCCCGGTCCGGTGTTGACGATCAGCAGTCCCTTCTCGATCGTCTTTGCCGCCACCTCGGCGTCCTGAACAGCCTTGCGCTTGGCCATCTTGGCGCGATGGCGCTCGGCATCCTTGTCATCAGTCTCGGTCATCTCACTTCACTTTCAGCGGCAGACCGGCCACCATCAGCAGCACCGTATCGGCGACGGCGGCGACCTGCTGGTTGAGCCGGCCGGCGGCATCGCGAAACCGCCTCGCCAGCGCATTGTCGGGCACGATGCCCAGGCCAACCTCGTTGGACACCACGAACCACGGCCCGCGCGGCCGCGATAGAACATCCACAAGCCGCCGGCATTCCGCATCGAGGTCGCGCTCGGCCAGCATATGATTGGTCAGCCACAGAGTCAGGCAGTCGATCAAGACGGGTTCGTGGTCAGGCAGCGCCTCGATCGCGGCGGCAAGATCGAGCGGCGCGTCGACCGTCGCCCAGCCCTCGCCGCGACGCGCCCGATGCAGCGCGATGCGCTCGCGCATCTCATCGTCATAGGCTTCCGCGGTGGCGATGTAAGCCCATGGCGAGGGACTCGCCGTCACCAGGGTTTCGGCATGCGCGCTCTTGCCGGAGCGCGCACCGCC
>NZ_RZOT01000163.1:0-11027 GCF_003999085.1 Mesorhizobium sp. M4A.F.Ca.ET.090.04.2.1 | reverse complement strand
CGTGGCTGAAGAGGTAGTAGAAATTGTCGAAGCCGGTCCAGGTGATGGCCGACAGGCAGAGCGAGCAGGGTTCGTGCGTGGCGAGAAAGATCGCGTCGCTGGTGTCGACGCGCTCGGCCTTCGGCATTTCGTAAAACCGCTTCAGGCAATGCACTTCGCCGTGCCAAAGCGGGTTTTCGATCTCGTTGTTGGTCTCGGCCAGCACCAGCGAGCGGTCATCCTTCCTCAGGATCGCGGCGCCGAACAGCTTGTTGCCATGCGCAACGCCCTCGGCCGTCTTCGGCACGATGTCGTGCTCGATGACGTCAAGCAGGCGGTCGATCAGTGAAATGTCGGTCATGACGGGTAATCTCGGGCGTTCAGGGAAGGTGGATCTCGTAAGAGTGCGAGAAATGGCACTCCTCGAGGTTGGAGCCGTCGCCGCCGCGGTCGACGATCAGGAAGTCCTGCGCCTCGCCGATCGGCGTCAGCACGCCGTGCCAGAGGTTGCGGCGGTAGTTGATGCCCTGGCCGGGCATGGTGATGAAGGCGTGCGGCTCGCCTGGGCCATCCTTGCCGTCATGACAGACGACGACCAGGAATGGCCTTGGAGACAGCGGAATGAACGCCTGGCTGCCGAAGGGATGGCGCTCGACCATGGTCAGCTTGAGCGGCATCTCATAGGGCGTGCCGCGCACCATGGAGATCAGCACGCGCGCATTGGGCCCAGTCGCCTCCGCGGTGGCGAGATCATGGTAGCGCTCGGCCTTGCCGCCGTTGATCGGGTAGTGATTGGCGCCGCCCATGTCGATGACGTCGCCGAACGGGGCGAAGTTTTCGCGCGTCAGCGGCCGGGCAACGATGCGGGTCACCGCGCCCGCCCCGCTATGCCGGCGCCGCCGAGCTTGGCGTGCCGATTGACGTCCTTGTAGAGCAAATAGCGGAAATTGCCCGGGCCGCCGGCATAGCAGGCCTGCGGGCAAAACGCGCGCAGCCACATGAAGTCGCCGGCCTCGACCTCCACCCAGTCCTGGTTGAGGCGGTAGACCGCTTTGCCTTCGAGCACATAGAGCCCATGCTCCATCACATGCGTCTCGGCGAAGGGGATGACCGCGCCCGGCTCCAGGGTGACGATGGTGACATGCATGTCATGGCGCAGGTCGGCGGGGTCGACGAAGCGCGTCGTCGCCCAGCGGCCTTCCGTGCCGGGCATCGGGCTCGGCGCGATGTCCTGCTCGTTGGCGAAGAAGGCCGGCGGCGTGTCGAGGCCATCCACCGCCTCATAGGCCTTGCGCACCCAGTGGAAGCGGACGGCGGCAGCGCTTTCGTTGCGCACCGTCCAGCCACTGGCCGGCGGCAGGAAGGCAAAGCCGCCTGGGCGAAGCGCATGCTTCTCGCCGGCAAGCGAAACACTGAGCTCGCCCTCGACGACGAACAGCACGCCCTCGGCGCCGGCATCCGGCTCCGGCCGCTCGCTGCCGCCACCGGGCTCGACCTCGACGATGTATTGCGAGAAGGTCTCGGCGAAGCCCGACAGCGGCCGCGCGATGATCCAGACCCTGGTCTTGTCCCAGAACGGCAGCGCGCTGGTGACGATGTCCTGCATCACGCCCTTGGGGATGACGGCGTAGGCCTCGGTGAAGACGGCGCGACCGGTGAGCAGTTCGCTCTGGCCGGGATGGCCGCCATGCGGTGCGTAGTAGGTGCGCTCGGGCGTCTTGATCATGTCCATAGTCCTGATCCTCAGAGCAAATCCAGTGTGTGACGGTCTTTCGTCCGGAGTTGCGTAAAACCAAACACTTAGAGCGGCAGCATGTCTTTCAGCCGAAGCAGCGCGATGCGCTCGACCTGTTTGCAGGCGGTTTCGAACTCGGTGGCGCGGCTGTTGCCGATGCGCCGCTCGAACTCCGCCAGGATATGGTCCTTGCTCTTGCCCTTGACCGCGATGATGAAGGGGAAGCCGAAAGTGGTGACGTAGGCGGCGTTGAGCTTGGAGAACAGCTCGCGTTCCTTGTCGGTCAGCGCGTCGAGCCCGGCGGAGGCCTGCTCCCTGGCCGATTCCGCCGTCAGCCGCCTGGCCTTCGCCAGCTTGCCGGCAAGGTCGGGATGGGCGTTGAGCACGGACAGCCGCTCAGCCTCGGTTGCGGCGCGGAAGACGCGGCAGAGCGCATTGTGCACGCCGCTGGCGCTGTCATGCGCCGGGCCGAGTTCCAGCTCATAGGCGCGCTCGGCGACCCATGGCGAATGCTCGAACACGCTGCCGAAGGCATGGACGAAGGCCTCGAACTCCATCCTCGACGGACGCAGCGCCGGCGCCTGGTAAGGATGCGTCTCGCGCCAGTGGCTGGCGATGTCGATGCGCCGCGCCAGCCAGACCCGGTCGTGCGATTTCACATAATCAACGAAGCGCTTGAGCGCCGCGACGCGACCCGGCCGGCCGACCAGCCGGCAATGCAGTCCGATGTTCATCATACGCGGCCGGCCGGCCTTGCCCTCGGCATAGAGCGTGTCGAAACTGTCCTTCAGATAAGCGAAGAACTGGTCGCCGGAGTTGAAGCCTTGAGGCGTGGCGAAGCGCATGTCATTGGCGTCGAGCGTGTAGGGGATGACGAGCTGCGGTTTGTCCACCCCGCCGCGATCGAACCAGTAGGGCAACTCGTCGTCATAGGTATCGGAGACGTAGTCGAAGCCGCCCTCCTCGGCGACCAGCCGCACCGTATTGATCGAGGTGCGGCCGGTGTACCAGCCGGTCGGCCGAGCGCCGGTCACCTCGTAATGCAGCCGGATCGCCTCTTCGAGGTCTCGCTTCTCGTCCTCGGGCGAATGATCGCGGTAGTCGATCCATTTCAGCCCGTGCGAGGCGATCTCCCAGCCGGCCTGCTGCATGGCCGCCACCTGGTCGGGCGAGCGCGCCAGCGCCGTGGCGACGCCGTAGCAGGTCACCGGCACTAGAGCTTCAGTGAACAGGCGGTGGAGCCTCCAGAAGCCGGCGCGGGCGCCATATTCGTAGATCGATTCCATATTCCAGTGGCGCTGGCCGAGCCAGGGGGCAGCGCCGACGATCTCCGACAGGAAGGCTTCCGAAGCCTTGTCGCCGTGCAGCACGCAGTTCTCGCCGCCTTCCTCGTAATTGACGACGAACTGCACCGCGACATGCGCGCCGCCAGGCCATTTCGGGTCCGGCGGATTGGCCCCGTAACCGCGCATGTCCCGTTCGTAACGCATCGTCACTCCTGCCCGACTGTTGAGATGAAGATATCGAAAGGAGTGCTCGTGCATTCCCCCGAAAATTTTTGAAAGTGCTTTTTGTCGTGCTCCGCTCGACCGGGACTTATGCATCGCCTTTAATTGGCGCACAATTGACCAGAAGACGTTCGACTGTACCGGCCAATCGGTCGTACTGGAAATGGGAGACGGCAGTGGCAGAAACGTCGAAAGCCGATGGCGGGCGCCTGACGACCCATGTGCTGGATACTGCCACCGGCAGGCCGGCCAAGGGCCTGTCGATCGAGCTTTTCCGTATCGAGCGCCAGGCGCGCACGCATCTGAAGACGGTGGTCACCAATGATGACGGCCGCTGCGATGCGCCGCTGCTTGTCGGCGCGGACTTCCGCACCGGCGAATACGAGCTGGTGTTCGCCGCCGGCGACTATCTGCGCGGGCAAGGGACGAGCCTGCCCGAGCCGGCCTTCCTCGACATCGTGCCGATCCGCTTCGGCATGGCGGAAGAACGCCACTACCATGTGCCGCTGCTGATCTCGCCCTATGGCTATTCGACCTATCGGGGGAGCTGAGACATGGCCAAGGTCAAGACCCGAAACGAAATCCGCTTCATTCTCAATGGCGAGGATGTCGCGCTGGTCGATGTCGCGCCCGATGCGACACTGCTCGACTGGCTGCGGCTCAATCGGACGCTGCGCGGCACCAAGGAAGGCTGCGCCGAGGGCGACTGTGGCGCCTGCACGGTGCTGGTCGGAAGGCTTTCGGCCGGCAAGCTGATCTATGAAGGCGTCAACGCCTGCATCCGCTTCCTCGGCTCGCTCGACGGCACGCACGTCGTGACCGTGGAGCATTTGCGCGGCGACGGCGAAAAATTGCATCCGGTGCAGCAGGCGATGGTCGACTTCCACGGCTCGCAATGCGGCTTCTGCACGCCAGGCTTCGTCATGTCGCTCTACGCGCTGTGGATGCGCTCGCCCGACCCGTCGGACGCGGCGATCGAGAAGGCGCTGCAGGGCAATCTCTGCCGCTGCACCGGCTATGAGGCGATCATGCGCGCGGCGCGTGCCATCTCCAGCTACGGCAAGGCGGCGAAGGACCCGCTGGCGGCGGAGCGCAAGGCGATCACGGCAAGGCTCGCGGCGATGAAGGACGGCGCGCGCGTCGAGATCGGCTCGGGCAAGGCGCGGCTGATCGTGCCGGCCAATGCGGACGATCTGGCCAAGCTGCTCGACAAGGAGCCGAGTGCGACACTGGTCGCCGGCTCCACCGATGTCGGCCTCTGGGTGACCAAGCATATGCGCGAGATCGCGCCGGCGGTCTTCATCGGCAATCTCGACGGGCTGTGCGCGATATCCGAGGACAAGGGCGTGATCTCGATCGGCGCCGGCGTTACCTACTCGGACGCCTTCGCGATGCTGTCGAAGCGGATACCGGCGCTCGGTCCGCTGTTCGACCGTATCGGCGGCGAGCAGGTGCGCAACATGGGCACGATCGGCGGCAACATCGCCAATGGCTCGCCGATCGGCGACACGCCGCCGCCGCTGATCGCGCTCGGCGCGCGGCTGACGCTGCGGCGCGGCAACAAGCGGCGCACCATCCCGCTCGAGACCTTCTTCATCGCCTACGGCAAGCAGGACCGGCGGCCGGGCGAATTCGTCGAGGCCGTGCATGTGCCGGTGCCGGCCAAGGCGACAAAGTTTGCCGTCTACAAGATCACCAAGCGCCGCGACGAGGACATCACCGCCGCCCTCGGCGCGTTCCATCTCGCCCTGACCAAGGACGGCACCGTCACCGACATCCGCATCGCCTATGGCGGCATGGCGGCGACGCCGAAGCGGGCTTTTGCCGTCGAGAAGGCGCTGCTCGGCAAGGCCTGGACGGAGGAAACCGTGGAGACCGCGATGGCCGAATACGCCAGCGATTTCACGCCGCTGACCGACATGCGGGCAAGCGCCGAATATCGGGCGCTGGCGGCGAAGAACCTTCTGCTGCGCTTCTTTGTCGAGACCACCGGCACCAGGGCGCCGCTCCAGGTCTCACGCTACGAGGCCGCCTGATGACCAAGCACGTCCCCAACCTGAAGGCGCAGAAGATCAAGGGCGGCGTCGCCAGCGATCAGCGCCACGATTCGGCGCACAAGCATGTCAGCGGCACGGCGGTCTATATCGACGACATGCCGGAGCCGGCCGGCACCCTGCATGGCTGCCTCGGCCTTTCGGCGGCAACGCATGCCACCATCACCAGGATGGACCTTTCGGCGGTGCGCGCGGCGCCCGGCGTCGTCGACGTGCTGACGGCAAAGGATGTGCCCGGCGAGAACGACATCTCGCCGACCGGCCGCCATGACGAACCGGTGCTGGCGGACGGCAAGGTCGAGTTCTACGGCCAGCCGATCTTCTGCGTCATCGCCGAGACGCGCGAACAGGCGCGCCGCGCCACCCGGCTGGCCAAGGTCGAATACAAGCAATTGCCCTTCGTCACCGACATCGGCGAGCTAAACCCAAGGAAGGACAAGCTCGTCACGCCACCGCTGACGCTAAGGCGCGGCGACGCGGCGGCGGCGATCAAGGCGGCGCCGCGCAAGCTCAACGGAAAGATGCGCGTCGGCGGCCAGGAGCATTTCTACCTGGAAGGCCACATCGCCATGGCCATCCCCGGCGAAGACGAGGACGTCACCATCTATTCCTCGACCCAGCATCCGAGCGAAGTCCAGCATATGGTGAGCCACGCGCTGGGGGTGCCGAGCAACGCCATCACGGTGGAAATCCGCCGCATGGGCGGCGGCTTCGGCGGCAAGGAAACACAGGGCAACCAGTTTGCCGCGCTCGCCGCAATCGCAGCGAAACGGCACCACCGGGCGGTGAAAATCAGGCCCGACCGCGACGACGACATGATCGCCACCGGCAAGCGCCACGACTTCCTCATCGACTACGAGGTCGGCTTCGACGATGATGGCAACATACTCGGCGTCGACTTCATGTTCGCGGCGCGCTGCGGCTTCTCCTCGGACCTGTCGGGCCCGGTGACCGACCGCGCGCTGTTCCACTGCGACAACACCTATTTCTGGCCGGCGGTGCATGCGCAGTCGGCGCCGCTTTACACCAACACGGTGTCGAACACCGCTTTCCGCGGTTTCGGCGGGCCGCAAGGCATGGTCGGCGCTGAGCGCGTCATCGACGAGGTCGCCTTTGCCCTCGGCAAGGATCCGCTCGAGATCCGCAAGAAGAATTTCTACGGCACCAGTGACCGCAACATCACGCCTTACCACCAGACGGTCGAGGACAACATCATCCACCGCATCATCGCCGAGCTGGAGGCGAGCTCGAACTATGAGCGGCGCCGGCGCGAGATCAGCGCCTTCAACGCCAACAGCCGCTTCATCAAACGCGGCCTAGCGCTGACGCCGGTCAAGTTCGGCATCTCGTTTACCGCCACACACTACAATCAGGCGGGCGCGCTGGTGCATGTCTACACCGACGGCTCGGTGCATCTGAACCATGGCGGCACCGAGATGGGGCAAGGGCTCTACCTCAAGGTGGCGCAAGTGGTGGCGGAAGAGTTCCAGATCGACCTCGACCAGGTGAAGATCACCGCCACCACCACGGGCAAGGTGCCGAACACGTCGGCGACCGCGGCGTCGTCCGGCTCCGACCTCAACGGCATGGCGGCGCAGAACGGCGCCCGCCAGATCAAGGACCGGCTGACCAACTTCGCCGCCGAAAAATACCAGGTGCCGCGCGACCAGGTGCTGTTCCTGCCCAACCGCGTGCGCATCGGCAATCAGGAGATCGCCTTCGCCGACCTCGTCAAGCAGGCCTATATGGCGCGCATCCAGCTCTCGGCTGCGGGCTTCTACAAGACGCCGAAGATTCACTGGAACCGCGACAAGGGTGAAGGCCGGCCATTCTATTACTTCGCCTATGGCGCCTCGTGCTCGGAGGTGTCGGTCGACACGCTGACCGGCGAATATGTGGTCGAGCGCACCGACATCCTGCACGAGACCGGCCGCTCGCTGAACCGCGCCATCGACCTCGGCCAGATCGAGGGCGGCTTCATCCAGGGCATCGGCTGGCTGACCACCGAGGAACTTTGGTGGGACGAAAAAGGGCGGCTGCGCACCCATGCGCCGTCGACCTACAAGATCCCGCTGGCGTCGGACCGGCCGAAGATCTTCAACGTCACGCTGGCCGACTGGCCGGAGGCGTACGAGCCGACCGTGCATCGCTCCAAGGCGGTCGGCGAACCGCCCTTCCCGCTCGGCATGTCGGTGCTGCACGCGCTGTCGGACGCGGTGGCGAGCGTCGCCGACCACAGGATCTGCCCGCGCCTCGACGCGCCGGCGACGCCAGAGCGGGTGCTGATGGCGATCGAACGGCTGAAAGCCGCAAGACCGGCTTGAACTGGGCCAAAGGTGCAATTCGGGGCGAAAAACTCTATATTTCCGTATCGGGAATGCAGACGATGAACTCGACAGTGCAAAGCCTGAAGGATTTTCTCGGCCAAGCCGGCCGGGCCGCGCTGGTCGAGGTCGCGGCAACCAAGGGCTCGACGCCGCGCGAGACCGGCGCCTTCATGCTGGTCTCGGCCTCGGCGATTTACGGCACGATCGGCGGCGGCCAGCTCGAATATATGGCGATCGACAAGGCGCGGCAGCTGCTGGGCGGGCGGACGCCATCGCGATCTGCCACCGATGAGGCTCGGATCGAGGTGGACGAAGTCTGCGCCACGCTCGACGTTCCGCTCGGGCCCGAGATCGGCCAGTGCTGCGGCGGGCGCGTCGAGGTGCTGATCCGCCCGGTCGATGGGGCACTCGAACAAGAGCTGATCGCCAAAGCCGAGGTCGAGGAGGCGCACCTACCATATGTCTATGTCTTCGGCGGCGGTCATGTCGGCCAGGCGCTGGCGTCGGCGTTGGCGCTGCTGCCCATCCATGCCGTCGTCGTCGAGACGCGCGCCGAAGCGCTCGAAGGGATGCCGGAAACGGTCGAGACGAGGCTGACGCCGATGCCTGAGGCCATCGTGCGCGAGGCACATGCCGGAGCCGCCTTTGCGATCCTCACCCACGACCATGCGCTCGATTTCCTGATCGTCGCCGAGGCGCTGAAGCGCGGCGACGCCGCCTATGTCGGCATGATCGGCTCCAGGACCAAGAAGGCGACGTTCAAGAGCTGGTTCCTGAAGTCGACCGATGGCAGCGAGGCGGAATTCAACCGCCTGGTCTCGCCGATCGGCGGCAATGCGGTGAAGGACAAGCGGCCGCCGGTGATCGCGGCACTTGCCGCCGCTGAGATCATGACGGCGCTGGTCTCGCATGCCACTGAGGCGACTGCCTCAAGCACGTCCGAGAAGGCGATGGCCGACTGAGGTCAGTCGCCAGGCGCCGGCGGCGACGCTGCTGGGATATGACCTCCGCTCACAGCTGCTCGTCGCTTTCTTCATTTCCCAAATCGTTCCGGAAAGTGTTTTCTGCGCGCCTCACAGGCACGAGGCGGACCCCTGATGGACGTATTGAGAATTGCGGCGTTTTCGGATGGCGACACCGGCGGCAACCCGGCCGGTGTGGTGATCGGCGATGCTTTACCAAATGCCATCGAAATGCAGCGCGTCGCGGCCGAGGTCGGCTTTTCGGAAACAGCCTTTGCGGCGCCGGAAGGCGATGGCTGGCGGGTCCGCTATTTCTCTCCGGAAAGCGAAGTGCCGTTCTGCGGCCATGCCACGATTGCGCTTGGTGCTGCGCTGGTGCGGCAGTTCGGCGACGGGATTTTTGCGCTGACCCTCAATCAGGCGAAAATCACCGTCGAGGGGTTTCGTGACGGCGCCAACATCGTCGCGGCGTTGCAGTCTCCCCCGACGCGCAGCAGATCGGCCCCGCCAGAGCTTGTCACCGAAACGCTGGCGCTGTTCGGCTACAGGACAGAGGATCTCGATCTGGCCATTCCGCCGGCTTTGATCCATGGCGGCGCCGATCATCTGGTGCTGGCGCTGAAGTCACGCGAGGCGCTGGCTGCAATGGCCTATAACCTGAAGCGCGGGCAGGCGCTGATGCGGCGCGAAGGGCTGGTGACGATCCTGCTCGCCTTTGCCGAGACACCCAGACTCTTCCACACGCGCAACCCGTTCGCGTCGGGCGGCGTCTACGAGGATCCCGCGACAGGAGCTTCGTCCGCCGCCTTCGCCGGCTATCTGCGCAACCTCGGCTGGCCGCATGGCGGCGCGATCGACATCGTGCAGGGCGAGGACATGGGCATGCGCTCAAGGCTGCATGCCGACATTCCGTCTCAGCCAGGCAGCTCGATCAGGGTATCCGGGACGGCTCGCCTGATGGACGCCGGCTAAGCAGCTGATGCCGGCCCTTTCAGGCCGAGGTGCTCGCGCAAGGTGCGGCCTTCGTATTCCGTACGGAACAGGCCGCGCCGCTGCAGCTCCGGCACGACCAGGGCGCAGAAGGCGTCGAGCTCGCCGGGGAACCAGGACGGCATGACGTTGAAGCCGTCGGCGGCGCCGCCTTCGAAGCGCGCCTGCAATTCGTCGGCGATCTGCGCCGGCGTGCCGACGATCCGCCAATGACCGCGGGCGCCGGCGAAATGGCGGGCAAGCTGGCGGATGGAAAGGCCGTCGCGGCGCGACTGCTCGACGACCAGCGCCTGCCGGCTCTTCATGCCCTCACTCTCCGGCAGTTCCGGCAGCGGCCCGTCGATCGGATAGCGCCAGAGGTCGGAAATGCTGAGATAGCTGGAGAGCAGCGCCACGCCGACCTCGTCCGGGATCAGCTCCTGCAATTCCTCATGCTTTGCCCGGGCTTCCGGCTCGGTCGCCGCGACGACCGGCGCGACGCCGGGCATGATCTTGACGTCGCCCGACGTGCGCCCATAGGCAGCGAGCCGGCCCTTGACGTCGTCATAGAAGGCCTTCGCCTCCTCAAACGTCTGGGCCGCGCTGAACACGACATCGGCGGTCCTGGCAGCGAGGTCCTTGCCGTCCTCCGAGGCTCCGGCCTGCACCATGACCGGCGCGCCCTGCGGCGAACGCGGCAGGTCGAGCGCGTCCCTGACGGAAAAGCTCTGGCCGTCATGATTGAGGCCGCCACTGCCGGCGCCACGCCACAGACCTGCGACCACAGCGGCGAATTCCCGGGCGCGTTCATAGCGGTCGGCATGCGAACGCAGGCCCATCGAGCCGAAATTGGCGGCTTCGATATTGCTTGCCGAAGTGACCAGGTTCCAGCCGGCGCGGCCGCCGCTCAGCTGGTCGAGCGAGGCAAAGGTGCGCGCCAGCCCGTAGGGCTCGTTGTAGCTGGTCGAAGCTGTCGAGACGAGGCCGATGCGCCCGGTCTGCACGGCGATCGCCGAAAGCAGGCTGATCGGCTCGAAACCGATCGAGCGCGAGGTCTGGCTGGCGATGCCGACATTGGCCTCGCGCAGGCCGGCGGCATCCTCGCAGAAGATCATGTCGAGCTTCGCCGCTTCGGCCGTGCGGGCGAGTTGTATGTAGTGGCCGATGTCGATGCCCGCGGTGACATGCGCCTTTGGATGGCGCCAGGCGGCGATGTGGTGGCCTGTCGCCCACAGGAACAGGCCGAGCTTCATCTGCCGCGGGCTCATGGTTTGCCTCCCGCCTCGAGTCCGAGATGCTGGCGCAACGTCGCTTCGGCACGTGCGGATTGAGCCAGGCCGCGACGCTGCAACTCCGGCAGCACGCGATCGGCAAAGGCCTCAAGTGAAGGAAGATCAGCCGGCAAAGCAAAATTGAGGCCGTCGCAGCCGTTCGAGTCGAACCCCGCTTCGAGCCTTTCGGCGGCCACGGTCGCAAACACCTTAAGTGTTTCC
>NZ_RZOT01000162.1:0-11037 GCF_003999085.1 Mesorhizobium sp. M4A.F.Ca.ET.090.04.2.1 | reverse complement strand
ATTTACGACACTGCGCTGCGAGCCTGCCAAAAGGCATTCGACAGCGATTACCCGCGAAACGCCGCAAGGGAGGCCTTCTGCGGTTTCGCAAAATCAGCCAAGGTTCTTGAAGAACTGAGCGCACCGCCGCCATGGATGGCCAGGGTCGGCGGCCGCGGTGGGCTAGCCGCTTGAAGTCTCGCGATGGAGGTCGCGATGCTCTCAAAGCCATTCGAAAAGCCGATCCGAGTTTGGGTTGGAATGGGTTTTCCCCGTCAGCTCAACACCGTGGTTGACGCATACCAGTTTGCCACCGATTGGTGCGGCAACAGTCCCGAGCAGAAAGCTGCCATCCGCGCGTGCAAGGCGGCACTGGTCGGAGACATCGACGCGGAGACGGCCAGGGGAATCTTTGCCGCCTTTGCCCGGAAGAAGGACATCCTTATCGAGGAAGGAAATATGCCGCCGCCTTATTGGAAGGCGCGGCCTTCGCACGTCTAGGCGGGTGAGGCGGCGGTCAACGTCGCCTCACCATACTTCAGAGCCTATTCCCCTATGACCGCCTCCAGGGTGACCCTTCCTCGCGGAAGTCCTGCAAGGACGCGTGGCGCAGGTCTTCCTCGCCACGGAGGTGCTTTACACGGCCAATCAGCCCTGGCCTTACCCATTGCGTCGCCGCCCGCCTCATGCCGTTCGGCGCCGTGCCTGCGTGCTCCTGGACGCGCTGCCACAAGCGTTCTCGCATTTCGCGGTTTAGAGTGATGAAGGCGCTGCCGACATAGCGCCCGGTGCCGCGCTCGGCCATGAGGGCGAAGGCAGGCTTGCCCGCCTCGCGCTCGACGCCGAGCAGCTCGTATTCGTCGATCGTGTAGCACTTGGCCTTGAGCCAGGCCGTAGAATTGCCGGAGCGATATTTGCTGTCCTTGCGCTTCGAAACCATGCCTTCAAGCCCGGCTTGCTCGATGAGATGAAAGATGGACTTGGCATCGCCCGGCAACGCTTGACTGAACTGGATGCGCCCGCCAGACGGGATCATCTCGGCCAGAATCTCGCGCCGGTCCTCCAGCGCGATGTCGCGGAGGTCGTGGCCATTGAGGTGGAGAAGATCGAAGGCGACGAAATAGAGGTCCTGTTGCCGACTGGTAATGGCCTTACGCAGCGCCTTGAAGTCGGACAGCCCAGCCTCATTCGTGACGATCACTTCGCCGTCGATGATCGCGTCCTCGGCCCCGAGCTCGCTCGCGGCGTTGGCAAGGTCGCGATATTTTGCAGTCCAGTCGAGCCCGCGGCGGCTGAAAATGCGCACACCGTCCACGTCCCGAACAATTTGGGAGCGGTAGCCGTCGAATTTAACTTCATGAATCCAGCCATCGCCTTCCGGTGGCTTGTCGACGAGCGTCGGCATCAACGGCTCGATAAATGACAACCGGTCGCCGCCGGCAAGCCTAGGCATTGGAACTCCCCATGCGAAACTTTGATTCAATATCGCATGGTCGCTTCGGTTCCGTTAGTGATTGCTAAAAAGCCCGCCGGCCGGAGCCAGCGGGAGAGGCCTTACTGGAGTAGCCAGGGCTGTGGCCCCTGGCAAAGTGCAAACCGCCCGCGTTTTGTTTCAGGACTGGGAACCCCGCCAACCCGCCGTCGACTGCAGCGTCCAGAAATCAGTAGGCGCGCTGCGGGCGCAGTTGAGCCTGCTTGGCCTCGGCGCACCGATTTCTGAACTCCTGCACCTCGGCTTCCGTGAGATGCTCGATGCCGATGAAGTCGTTCTTTCCCTGTCCGGACCGTATGAGTTCGTCGAGCTTCGCCTGTATGGCCGCACCGTCGCGGTTCTGGGTGTTCTGGATCAGGAACACCATCAGAAAGGTGATGATTGTGGTCCCGGTGTTGATGACGAGTTGCCAGGTCTCCGAAAAGGCGAACACCGGACCGGACAAGGCCCAGACGACCACGCAGGCCAAGCATGAGACGAAAGCCCAAGGGCGGCCCGCGGCATGGGCGACCGCCTCCGCGACACGGTTGAATATTCGTTCCAACCCCTAATCCTCCGCCTGATGCGCCATGCTCCATGGCGTCGTGCCAAAGCCAGAGCCGTCGGCAGCGTGTTGCGGCCGAGACGCCCGTTTGTTTTGTTCGGGGAATCCTTGTGATCGCGCGCGGCCCCGGCCTCGACCGGGACCGCGGTTGCGGGCGACCAGAGCGGGTGCCCGGCGGCTCAGGCTGCCGCCTGCAACGCCCGCTGGTTCGCGCCACTTTCGCCCAGCGCGCTCAGCGCCTCGTCGGTGGCGGACTCCTGCGCCAGCGTTTCGCGCAGCAACGGCACCGCGTCCTTGAGGCCCAGTTGCTCCGCCCAGGCGACCAGCGTGCCGTAGCGGGCTATTTCATAATGCTCGACGGCCTGGGCAGCCGCCACCAGGCCCGCGTCCAGCGCCGGCTCGTCCTCGTACTCCTCGAGGATTTCCGACCCTTCTTCAAGGATGCCGTCGATCGCCGGACAGGTCTTGCCCCTTGCGGCCTTGCCCATCAGTTCGAACACCTGTTCCAGGCGCTCGACCTGTCCCTCCGTTTCCATGCGATGCTTCTCGAAGGCCGCGCTCAGTTCCTTTGACTGGGCTGCCTTCGCCAGCTTGGGCAACGTCTTCAGGATCTTCTTTTCCGCATAGTAAATGTCCTTCAGGCCGTCCACGAACAGGCTCTCCAGGCCGTTCGCCGCGCCTGACGAATTCTTCCTTGCCATCACTTTGCTCCATCGGTTGATGCGCCTTGAGGGTGCAAAGGAAACGGCGCCCGTGAAATCGCAAGCGCCGCTTCCTTGCATCACGATAAGCGTGGCCGGGAACGGATGTTCCCTGCGAAATATTTCGTGAACCCAAGTCGTGGACGGCGCGCGGCGCGCGGGATCGCCGGGACGGCTCTCCTGTCGGCAAGTCTCCCGACGCGCATGCCTAGTCAGCCCGGCTGCAACCGGACGCCGGCTGCGGCGTTTGCTCTTGGCGGTGCACGCAGGATCGGAACCGAATGCTCGAATCCCTGTATCTGAACCTTGGCCAGCACGACGACCTCT
This sequence comes from Mesorhizobium sp. M4A.F.Ca.ET.090.04.2.1, assembly GCF_003999085.1. Taxonomy (NCBI): domain Bacteria; kingdom Pseudomonadati; phylum Pseudomonadota; class Alphaproteobacteria; order Hyphomicrobiales; family Phyllobacteriaceae; genus Mesorhizobium; species Mesorhizobium sp. M4A.F.Ca.ET.090.04.2.1. Next base: position 7,994 of record NZ_RZOT01000162.1, on the reverse strand, counting down.
CGGAGGCGGAAAAGGAATTGCTGGCGGGTGCCATCTCGACCGAAAGGCATGTCGCCACGGGGCAGGACATCGTTTCGGAAGGCTCGAGACCGACCCACAGCACCCTGATCCTCGACGGCATTGCCGCGCGCTACAAGGTGCTCGAGGATGGCGGCCGGCAGTTCACGTCCTTGCAGGTTCCGGGTGACTTCGTCGACCTTCACGCCTTTCTCCTGAAGACGATGGACCACGGCATCATCGCGCTGTCGCCATGCCGCGTGGCCGCCGCCGAGCACGGCAAGCTGCGCGCCATTACCGAGCAGGCGCCGCATCTGACGCGGCTTTTGTGGCTGGACACGCTCGTCGACGGCGCCATCCACCGGGAGTGGATCGTGGCCATGGGCCGGCGTTCCAAGACATCGCACCTCGCCCATCTCATTTGCGAGCTGTTCGTCCGCCTCCAGGTGGTCAAGCGCACCAGCGGGATGAGCTTCCAGCTTCCCTTGTCGCAAGCGGAGCTTGCCGATGTGCTCGGGCTGTCGGTCGTCCATATGAACAGGGTCATCGGCATGCTGCGCAACATCGGCCTGGTCAGCTGGTCGAGCTATACCGTGACCATCCTCGACTGGGATCTGCTGGTGGAGTTGGCTGAGTTCGACCCCACCTATCTCAGCATGAACCGGGAACCGAGATAGGCGTCACGGCGGATCGCGAAGCACCGACTTCCAGGCGGCGACCGACGCTATGTCGACGGTGACCAGGCCGCCGGCCTTGAACGTAACCCGGCCTCTGTCCTGGTCGACTTCGGTAATGTGACCGGCGATCATTATCGGGTCGCCGGCCTTGGCCCCGGCCGGCGGGTCGATGGCGAAAGGATAGTTGTGGGTCGGGATCCGCACCCGCGCGCGGCCGCTGCCGAGCAGCTTCAGGATGGTGGCGTTCACGATCACCTCGTCGCCGATGCTGACGTTCCAGGCCATGGGCGATCAGCCGGGTTTTCTGGGGGCCGCCGACTTGGCGCTGCCCGGCGCCCACAGCTCGTCGAGCATGACGAGCGCGGCGCTCCGGTCGCCGGGCCTCAGCAGCCCTTGCTCCGCCGCGGCCGTCTTGAACGCGTCGAAGGCAACAGCGGGTCGGCAGATCCCTGCGAGTGCGTCGTCCACCAGGCGGACCGCCACGACATAGGTCGCGGCGTCCTTATCCTTCCATGTCCTGGCGAGCGCCTTCTTGGCATCGGCGATGGACGACACGACCATCGAGCCGCCATCGGCGAACCGGATCGTCAGGGGCAGGAACAGACTCACGGCCGGTCACCAGGCGAACCACTCCCGGGTTCGCCATAGCAATCCGGCGAAGGGCGCGATCGTGAAGGCGACGACGCCCAGGGCCAGAAGGGGACTGCTCGCAAGAACCGGTTTCATCAGATGCCTCCACAAGGTCCCTCATTGCATCGACTACCATCGCGCGCCGGTCGTCGCATTTAACTTTGATATGCCGCGACCGGCGCCGAGGCCCGCGGGCGGCCGGTCCGGTGTTTCGACTTTGCCAACCTTTTCGAGCGGCAGACGTTGTCCTTATCGAAACCAGGAGACGAAGCGATGCTGACGAAATCCGACACATCGAAGGCGGCAGGCAGGCAGCGCCGCGTGCAGCGCAAGGTCGACGCCGATGACCGCCGCAAGGCCAAGGCGAAAGAGCCGGGTGCCATGCAGGCCGGGGCGCGCGAATATCCCGTGCCGCCTTTCCCGAAGCAGCATCATCCAAAACCCGGCGAGGAGTGGGCGATCGAGCCGGCGCCGCTCTACGACGCGCCGTTCTGGCAGGGCTCGAAGAAGCTCGACGGCAAGGTGGCGCTGATCACCGGCGGCGATTCCGGCATCGGTCGTGCCGTGGCGGTGCTGTTCGCGCGCGAGGGCGCCGATATCGCCATCGCCTATCTCAGTGAGGATCGCGACGCCGAGACGACCAAGCGCGCAGTCGAGGCCGAGGGCAGGCGCTGCCTGGCGCTGCGCGGCGATGTCGCCAGGCGCGCCTTCTGCCGCAAGGCGGTCGAGCAGACGGTGAAGGCATTGGGTGGCCTCGATGTGCTGGTCAACAACGCCGCCTTCCAGATCCATTCGACCGATTTCACCGACCTCACCGAGGAGCATTTCGACACCACGCTGAAGACCAATCTCTACGGCTATTTCCATATGGCGCAGGCAGCCGTGCCGCACATGAAGCCGGGCTCGGCCATCATCAACACCGGTTCGGTCACCGGCATCGAGGGTTCGAAGCATCTGGTCGACTATTCGATGACCAAGGGCGGCATCCACGCCTTCACGCGCGCTCTGTCGGGCAACCTGATCGGCAAGGGCATCCGCGTCAACGCGGTGGCGCCGGGCCCGGTCTGGACGCCGCTCAATCCGTCGGAAAAGGAGGCCGAGGACGTTTCCCAGTTCGGCGCCAAGACGCCGATGAAGCGGCCGGCGCAACCGGAAGAGATCGCGCCGGCCTATGTGTTCCTCGCTTCGCCGCAATGCTCCAGCTACATCACCGGCGAGATCCTGCCGATTGTCGGCGGCTATTGAGAGGAGGCTTGCCAGAGGTGGGGGTAGGGGGCCTAACCCTTGCGCTTGCCTTCGGACGGGGCCCTCACGCCGGCCTGCGCCTCGCGCATCATCTTCAGCGCTTCGTCGCGGGTCAGGCCGCATTTGCGGGCGAAGTAGGCAGCCTCATAGGCCTCGGCCGCGGAGGCGGGCGAGATCGCGGAAAGCATAGGTCTCGATTTCTTCTTGGCCATCGGTTCACGGCACCACAATTCGTTTAGTCAGCTAATATGGCAACTTTGTTTGCCAAGGCAAATTTCTGCTATTTGCCGAGCTGTTCCTAGGCGAACGCGCCGATGCCCCGGGGGTTCCCTGGAAAAAGCGACGCATCTCGGCGCCCGGCGCCGGGGAGAGATGGCTGCCGCCAGCGGCCCGGTCGCATGGAGGCAGCGGGCCGGTAAAGTGGCCTGAACCTTGAAGGATTTTGAAACGTAATTATATCAATGACTAAGCGTGCTCTGCACGCGAAACGTAGTGCTTTGGTCAAGCTTCATCTTCATGGAGGTTGTCTATGGCAATGATGATGGAAGGAAAGAGGGGCCAGGATTGGATCAATCTGGTCCTTGCGATCTGCCTGTTCATCTCCCCCTGGATCATCGGCTTCGCCGCTGAGACGATGCCCGCGTGGAACGCCTGGATTGTTGGCGTTGCGCTCGGCGCGTTGGCTTTGGCGACGCTTTCGGTGTTCGCGGAGTGGGAGGAATGGGTCAATCTCGTCCTCGGGCTTTGGCTGATCGTTTCACCCTGGCTGCTGGGCTTCATGGCAAACGCCAACGCGATGGCGACCCATGTTATCCTCGGCATTCTGGTGGTTGCCGTATCGGCCTGGGCGGTCTGGGATGTCCATCATCCGCACGCGCATGCGTGACGGGTGATTAACTGGGAGCCCGCCGCGCAAGCGGCGAGCTCCTTAAAGCAATTCCAGGAAAAGTGTGCAGCGGTTTTCCGTCTGGAATTGCATGAGAGAGAAGCAATTCCAGGAAAAGTGTGCAGCGGTTTTCCGTCTGGAATTGCGTGAAAGAGAAGCAATTCCAGGAAAAGTGTGCAGCGGTTTTCCGTCTGGAATTGCGTGAAAGAGAAGCAATTCCAGGAAAAGTGTGCAGCGGTTTTCCGTCCGGAATTGCGTGAAAGAGAAGCAATTCCAGCAATATCGGAGCATTGGCTGAACCGGCGGCTGCGGGCGCATCACGAATTGCTGCAACCGGAAAGCTTTTCGTGCATTCTTGGGAATGGCTTCGATGCTCCACCCGGAAGCGCCCGCGAAATGCTGCTCCTATTGCGGCGGCCGCGACCACAATTTCGAGGACTGCCCGAAGCGCAAGGCCGATGCCGAGAAGCAGAAAGAGGAGGCGCGCGCAGAGTTGGATCGCGCGCGCGAAAAATCTCCATCGAACTGATCGCGTCGGCGTCGTCATCTGATCATGGCATCGCCGCGTTACGGCGCGGTGGCGATTGTGCCGGCTGGTTCGCGCCGGCGCGATGTGGTATTCACCGCGCCTTTTTGGCGACGGGGAACGGCCGTGATTACCGGCAAGGATCTCATCCAGTGGGGTTTCAAGCCTGGGAAATGGTTTCCCGGGGCGATCGCCGATGCCCAGCGCATGGAGGGCGAGGGCAGGTCGCAGGACGAGATATTCGCCCATCTCCAGACGCTCATGCCGGTCGAGATGATGCCGCGCACCAACGCGCTGCCGTTCGGCGTTTTCCTCGAACCCGAAAATGATGTCGAGCGAGACAATCTTGGGCTGGTCGTGGAAGCGATGGACGCGCTTCTGCGTACGCCGACCGTAGTGTCAGGTGTCGTCATGCCTGACGCATGTCCGGCCGGCACCATTCCGGTAGGCGGCGTCGTGGCGACCAGGAACGCCATCCATCCCGGCTTCCATTCGGCCGACATCTGCTGCTCGATGGCCATCACCGTCTTCAAGCGCAACGACGACCCGAAGAAAATCCTCGACGCCGCCTTCGAGATCACCCATTTCGGTCCCGGCGGCCGCAAGGACCAGCGCGGCCGGGCGATGCCCGCCGAGCTTTCGGCGCGCTTCAAGGCCAACCGGTTCCTCTCCGACGTGACAGCGATCGGCGACAGCAATCTCGGCACGCAGGGCGACGGCAACCACTTCCTCTATGTCGGGCATCTGCGCTCGACCGGACAGCCGGCGATCGTCACCCATCACGGCTCGCGCGGCCCGGGCGCCATGCTCTACAAGCGCGGCATGGCGGTTGCCCGCCGGCATACCGCGATCGTCTCGCCGAAGACGCCGCCGGGTGCCGCCTGGATCGAGGCCGACACGCCGGACGGCCGGGCCTATTGGGACGCGTTGCAGGTCATTCGCGAATGGACCAAGCAGAACCATTTCCGCATCCATGACCGCATCCAGGCCAAGCTCGGCAACCAGATCGCCGACCGCTTCTGGAACGAGCACAATTTCGTCTTCCGTCGCGACGACGGGCTTTTCTACCACGCCAAGGGGGCGACGCCGTCCTTCGACGGCTTTTCGCCGGACGATGACGGCCGCACGCTGATCCCGATGAACATGAGCGAGCCGATCCTGATCGCCGGCCATGCCGACAAGAAGGCGGCGCTCGGCTTTTCACCGCACGGCGCCGGCCGCAACATGAGCCGCACGCGCTATCTGCGCGAGGTGATCGGCAGCCGCGACTTCGACGATGTGGTGAAGGCCGAGACGAACGGGCTCGACATCCGCTTCTGGCTCGGCACGCCGGACCTGTCGGAACTGCCGGCGGCCTACAAGAGCGCGAGCCAGGTGGTCGGCCAGATCGAGCGGCACCGCCTTGCAACGATCGACGACTTCGTCGACCCTTACGGCTCGATCATGGCGGGCGACTGGCAGAAAGACATGCCCTGGCGGGACAGGAGGTGAGTGGCTCGTGAGTGCCTGCGGCCATCCTCCGGTGCCCCGGAGGCGGTAGCGATGACTTCAGCACCCCGTGCGCTTCGCCGCCTTGCTCAGGTCATCGTTCGTCGGCTTCCGCCAACTAGGCCCCTGCCGTCTCCCTTTGCACCTCGCTAGCGAAAGCCGCCAGCAGTTCCATTCCCTCGGCCCAATCACCAAGTCCGCTGTCGCCATTGATGTGGCCGAGTGTGCCGGCAACATGCAGGCCGCTTCCCCATTGCGCGGCCTTTGTCCCGGCATACTCCAGCGAGCCATAGGGATCGTCGCTGCTGGCGACGATGAGCGAGGGGAAGCGAAGCCGCCCTGCCGGCGTGCCCGCGAAGCTTCGTGCCGAGGCCGGAAAGGCCTCGCTTGCCGGGTCGGGAACCGCGACCAGGAAAGCCCCGGCGACCGCACGCCGCGAGACCTGCTGCCAATGCGCGACGAGCAGGCAGCCGAGGCTGTGGGCAATCAGGACGGGCGGGGCATTCGCCGCCGCCACCGCAGCGTCGAGGGCGCCGATCCAGTCGTCGAGGTCCGGCTGCTCCCAACTCGCCGGGCTGAAGCGGCGCATCGCTGGGTTCGCCCGCTGCCAGCGCGTCTGCCAGTGTGCTTCGCCCGAGCCGCCAATGCCGGGCACGATGATGAATTCGCTCATGGACCGCCTTTCCTGCCGATGCAATACCGGCAATTCTAGGCCTTCCTCTGGCCGAGGGAATGAGAGATCATCGGAAAGCAGGCAAGAATTCCGATGGATTGAAGGCAAGCATGGCAAACGGCGAGGCAAGACCGAGGCTCGACCCCACCGACATGGCGATCGTGGAGATCCTGCAGGAGGACGGCCGCATCGGCATTTCCGAGCTTGGCCGCCGCGTCGGCCTGTCCCAGCCCGCCACCTCCGAGCGGGTGAAACGGCTGGAGGAGCGCGGCATCGTCGCCGGCTACCGGGCGGTGATCGAGCCCGCGGCGCTTGGGCTCGGCACCATGGCCGTCATCCGCCTGCGCACCACGCATGAGCACATCCAGTCCTGCCTGAAGAAATTCGCGCAGATGCCTGAGGTGATCGAGGTGCTGCGGGTGACCGGCGAGGACTGTTTCCTGGTCAAGGTCGTCGTCCCGTCGCCGCCCGATCTCGAGGCAATCGTCGACGGCATCGGCCGCTACGGCGCGGTGACGACGAATGTGGTGCTGCGGGCCGAGCCGCCGAAGCGGCTGGGGCGGGACCTCGTTATGCGATGAGGCGCAGCGTATGCGCCGCCGCGTTGGCGAAGGAAATATCCCCCTTGATCTCACGCATCGCCATCGAGGTTATGGTGCGCCGCACGCCGGGTAGGCGGCTCAGCTCCTCGCGCAGCATCCGGTCGAGCGCCATCATGTCAACCGTCACGATCTGCAGGAGGTAGTCGGCCTCGCCGGTGGTGGCGTAGCAGCGCCGGATCAGCGGATGTCTCTGCACCGCCGCCTCGAAGGCGTCCGACACCTCGAAGTCAATCGACACCTGGATGAAGGCCTCGATGTCGAAGCCGATCCTGGCCGGATCGATGCGGGTGGAATAGCCGCGGATGACGCCCGCTTCCTCCAGCGCCTTTACCCGCTTCCAGCAAGGCGTCTTGCTGAGGCCGACCTCCTCGGCCAGTTCGCCAAAGGAGATGCGCGCGTCGCGCTCGAGTGCGGCGACGATCTTGCGGTCGAGGGCATCCAGCATCAATCGTTCTCCAGATTTCGCTCTAAATAGGACAGTCGTCCTTCAAATCGCGCCATTTGGATAACAAAAAGGAACAATGTTCAAGCGAAAAGCCCTATCCTGGTCTCAGTATCCAACGAATGGCCCGCATCGCGGCCCGGGCAAGGGAGAAGAACATGCTGAAGTCCGAATACCACGCCCGCATCGAGGCGCCCGAGATGCGCGACTACGGTGTCTATCTGCAATGCGACAAGCTTCTCCAATGCCAGAAGCCGCTGGCCGATATGGTCAATGCCGACGAACTGCAGTTCCAGATCGTGCACCAGGTCGAGGAGCTGTGGATGAAGCTCATCGCCTACACGCTGGCCGACGTCCTCGATTACCTGGTGAGAGAGGATACCCACCGGATCGTCACGCTGATGGGCCGGGTGCACCGGCTGATGCGGCTGATGACGGCACAGCTCGACGTGCTCGAAACCATGTCGCCCAAGGAGTATCAGCAGATCCGCCTGCAGCTCGGCAATGGCAGTGGCCAGGAATCGCCAGGCTTCAAGCTGCTCTTGCGCATGCCGCCGGACCTCTGGCGGGCCTTCAAGGCCTCATACCTCGATGGCCGCGGGCTGACCGTCGCGGATGTCTATGACGCGCGCTACGACCATGGCGACGCCTACGTCGTCGCCGAGGCGCTGATCGAGTTCGACGAGCTGTTCCAGAAGTTCCGCGCCAACCACCTCTATCTTATCCACCGCTCGATCGGGCTCGGCTCCAGATCGCTGAAGGGTCGCCCGGTGGAGATGCTGGAAGGCGGCGCCCGCCACCGTTTCTTCCCCGAGCTATGGGACATAC
>NZ_RZOT01000161.1:0-11080 GCF_003999085.1 Mesorhizobium sp. M4A.F.Ca.ET.090.04.2.1 | reverse complement strand
GCCGTGCAGTATGCCGAGGAATTCGCGCGTCAGATGGTGCGAGGTGGCGACCTCGGAGAGCTTGCCGGAGATCTCCTCCAGATGCCCCTGCGCGTCGCGGAACAGGCCGTCGAGGGCGCCGAGCGCGGCAAGCCGGGTCTGCGTGTGCGGGGTCAGCCGTGGCGGGTGTTCGGGACTGTCCGCATCGGCCTCGGGCCGTGGGCCGTCGCCTTCCTCCGTGGGATCGGCATCCCCGGCGCTGGCGTCCTCCAATGGCAGCTCTTCATCGAGACAGGCATCGAATGCTTCCGCCAAATCCGTCTGGAGCTCCTCGAAAGCTCTGTCCACCTCATCGGCACGCTTGATCAGCTTCTTGAAGTTCATGACCGAACACCTTCTACACACACACAGTCTTGATACTTAACGAATTGCTAATGTTCCCTTCTACATCCGCCGCTTCCGCAAGGGAAGTCCCCCGATAGGACTAGCGCCTAGCGAGATTCCCGCCGCATCCGCTTTCGCGTTGCGCTCAAATCCGCGATTGACGATGGCCGAGTGGGGAAGGTGGCTCGGCGAAGCCGAGAGGGAGCGGCGCGCCGGCCCTTGAAATCGATCAGAGGGAACGCCAGCGTTGCAGGCTCCCTCACCGGCCGCTGCGCGGCCACCTCTCCCCCGCCTCTGGCGGGGGCGAGGAACTCAAATGCTGGTACCCTACCCCGCCAGCGCCAGCGGCGTGGCGCTCTTGTTGGGGATCTGGATGTCGATTTCCAGCGTCGACATGGTCTTGCCGCGCTCCATCGAGACCTGGAGGTAGTCCTGGTCGATCTGCACGTGCCTGGCAATGACCGCCATGATCTCCTCGCGCAGGACAGAGACGAGATCGGGCTGGCCGCGGCTCTGGCGCTCATAGGCGAGCAGCAGCTGCAGCCGCTCGCGCGCGACCGGCGCGCTGTTGCGCCGCTTGAAGAGGTCGAAAATGTTCATGCCGCCCTCCTTCCGAGCAGACGGTCGAGAAAGCCCTTGCGCTCGAAGGGCACCACCACCGGCAGGTCCTCGCCCTCCAGCCGCCTTGCCGCGTCGATATAGGCCTTGGCGGCGGTGTTCAGCGGGTCGGTGAGCGTCACCGGCGAGCCGAGGTTCGAGGCCCTCAGCACATCCTGGCTCTCGGGGATGATGCCGAGCAGCGGCGTGGAGAGGATCTCCAGCACGTCGTTGATGGAAAGCATTTCGCCGCGCGCGGCGCGCGCTGCGTCATAGCGCGTGACCAGCACGTGCTTGGCGATCTGATCACCCTGCTCGGCCTTCATGGTGCGGGCGTCGAGCAGACCGATGATGCGATCGGAATCGCGCACCGAGCTGACTTCCGGATTGGTGACGATGACCGCCTCGTCGGCGAAACGCATGGCGAGCTGGGCGCCGCGCTCGATACCGGCCGGGCTGTCGCAGAAGACATAGTCGAACACCGAGCGCAGCCGCTCGATCACCTCGCCGACGCCCTCCTCGGTCAGCGCATCCTTGTCGCGCGTCTGCGAGGCCGGCAGCAGGAACAGTGTCTCCACCCGCTTGTCGCGGATCAGCGCCTGCGAGAGCTTTGCCGTGCCCTGGATGACGTTGACCAGGTCGAACACGACGCGCCGCTCGGCGCCCATGATCAGGTCGAGGTTGCGCAAGCCCACATCGAAGTCGACCAGCGCCACCTTCTTGCCGGTCTTGGCAACCGCAGCGCCCAACGCCGCCGTCGACGTCGTCTTGCCGACGCCCCCCTTGCCCGAGGTGACCACCACTACCTTGCCCATGAAATGCCTCCGTTTGGCGATTGTTCTTTCGGTTGGCCGTGCCAGGCACGGTGTTGCAGGACCATCGCACGCGAAACCGGTCCCAGGCTTACGCTCGCGCCGCTCACCCCAGCGGCACCACGCACAGCACGTCGTTTTCGAGGAAGGCCTGCACCGCCTTGCCGCGCGAAACCTTCTCCATCTCCTCGGCGGTGGTGTACCAGCCGTCGACCGAGATCAGCTCGGCCTCGTTCCTGCGGCAGAAGACGCGGGCCGCAATGTTGCCGAGCGCGCCGGCCGAAGCGCGGCCGCGCAGCGTGCCATAGACATGGATGGAGCCGGCGGCGACGATCTCCGAGCCGGACGCGACCGAGCCGAGCACGATGACATCGCCATGCGCATGGAAGATCGACTGGCCGGAACGGATCGGCGTGCGTACCATCAGCGTGTCGCCGCCCGGCAGCGCGGGCTTCGCCGGCACCTTGCCGTCCTCGGCTCTTTGCTCCTCGGCCTTGCCCTCTTCGCCCTTCTTGCGGCCGGGATGCAAGAGCAGGCCGTCGGAGGTCGCCTCCTTGGCGCCGATCAGCTTCGGCGGCAGGTGCGAGCCAAGCTCGGCGCCGCCGTCCATCTCGATGGCATAGACGCGGATGCCGCGCTGGCCAAGCACGCCGACCAGCGAATCGATGGCCGCGATATCGGGCTTCAAAGTGTTCAGATCGAGCACCACCGGCCGCCCGGTAAAATAGCCCGGCGAGTTGCCTATCCAGCGGTCGAGGCTCTCCAGCCAGACATCCAGAGGCGCTTCGGGGGTGAGCGTGAAAGCGACGAAAGAACGGGCGCGAAAACGGATGGATTTGGTCTCGACAGGGGCTGCGAAGGTCACGGGAAGCGATTCCTTACTGATAGGTAAACGCTAGGAGCCGAATGGTTAACGAATGGTTAATTTTGAGGGTGAGGAGTGTTAAGAGCTGACTTGGCTAACTGTTGTGGCGGGGTGGCCACAGGCACCGTTCCACTCTGAGAGGCGCTTGGGTGGCAACCGAGGCTTTGACGCGCCCCCGATGAACGACTGCAGCATGTGAAGTTCCTAATATACGCAGGTATGCCGCACCGGGCACAGTCTGGCCCGGCTGATCCACCCTTTTGGAAGGAGACGGGGCATGCGCATCAATCAGGCAGGCAGCAGGCGGGCAGGCAGCAAGTGGCCAGGCAGAGCAAGCGCAACGATTGGCGCGCTGTTGCTGGCATCCCTTGCAGGATGCATGACCTACCGGACGAGCAGCAGAGACACATTCCAGACCAGCGGCATAGACGCATGGTTGACAGCGGCCAATGCCGACGCGGTCGTCAATGCGATGGCAGCGAAGGGGCTGATGCCGGCGACCATCGACTGCCGCTTCGACCGCACCGTTCCCGGTCAGGTTGCTTACGCCTCGAAGTTCACCTGGCAGCGGGCTCCGGCAAACACACGCTATCATTGGGAAGTCGGCGATCCGACCTACCTCGCCAGCAAGGAAGTCAAATCCAACCGTGTTGGCCTTCACCGCATTGCCGCGAAAATCGTCCGCGACCCCGCCACCGGCCGAAAGGTTGGATGCTCGATCTGGACGAATTAGTCCCTGGCTGCCAGGCGCCGAGCCGGCGCGAGGCGCCGGCCCGGGTTGCCTCAGGCAATCAGGCAGCCTTGCGTTCCTTCAGGGCCTTCTCAAAGGCATCTTTGATCGGCTTGGATACGTCCTCGGCCGCTTTCATGGTCACGGCCTGAAAGTCCTTGGCCTGCTCGACGGACTTTTCCATCTGTTTGCGCAGGAAAGCGGTCTGCAGCTCGACGAATTCAGACAGCGACTTCACGGTAGCCAGTGCTTCAAGGTGCGTGAAGTAGGCGTCGGCATTGGCACGCAGTGCGGCAATCGCCTGCAGGGACACCTCGTTGCTGGTGGTCTTGGCCATTTCAAGGGTCGACTCGAGGGCCTTTTGAGTCGTTTCGGCGCCCGAACTCAATTTGGAAAGGACTTCCTTCGACTGTTCGACGCTGGGTTCGGCGGCAGCGCGGACCTGCTCGACAGCCTTGGACGGGTCGAAGGTGGAGGATTCGACGTTTTCGATGGTTTCGGTCTTGCCGGGGAGCTTGGACATTTTTTCCATCCTTTTCCAGGGGCGGCCTCAAAATCGAGCCGTCCCCTTCGTACGAAACCGCCGCAACGGATTTATGAAACCCGGATGAATTTGCGTAAGTGGGCAGAGCCTGGCGTTGCGCTGGATGCCATCCGTTGCGGAGCGGCACTGCCCAGCCTGACGGAAATTCTAGAACCAGCAGGCGTTGGCCATGGCCGAGCGTGTGGCCGACAGCTCTTGATCAAGAGCACGGCAATCGACCGAGCTGGGCCGCGGATCGGATCCCGGGGCGCCTGGGGCAAGCCACTCGACGGGTGGCCAAAGCGCCTCCCCGGCATCGATCGTTCATGACTGGATTCGACCTGGGCCTCATCCGATTGGAGGACGGCAGGAACCGCAACACAGCCATTTTATCAACTTAGCGGTGATGCATGGGCGGCCTACAATCTTTCCAGCCGGCAAACCTACCCCGTTTGCAGGTCAGACCCCGGCGGTCGAACCCCGAGCCCATGCGCCTTCCGGCCGCTGGGTTTTTCGGCCGCCGGGGCCTTAGGCCTCGCCGGCGCGTTTCCAGAAAATATGTCCCTCCTCGGGGAGATATCCCCTACGCGATCACGCCATACGCCGCGAATAGAACTCTGCTAGCTTGGATTGCGTGGCGGACCCCGGTTCGCCTGGCCGGCGCCATATGCCCCAACGCCCCCCGCCCAATGTGGCGTCGGCCATCTTCCATCCCTTGCGCCCCCTTAGCTGTCAAGGAATGGTGTAAGACGGTTCTGGTCGCCTTCGACCATCCCGTCCCCTCACGCTGCGATCTGCACCTCGCGCGCGGCCGCGATCATCACACTCGCGAGCAGGCCGTAGGCTGCTTCCCAGGCTTCACGCACCGGCGGCGTGAAGGCCTCGCCGAGGCCGGCGGCGAGCGTCTCGATCAGGGCCTGGCCGACGATCGGGTAGTGGTGCTCCTCGACGCCGTAGCCGACGTGGCGCTTGGCGAGGTCGCGCACGGTGGGCAGGATGGTCTCGGCGCGGTCCAGCCCATGCACGACGAAGCCGAGGGCCGCCATCAGCTTGGCGCCCTGCTGGGTCATATCCCTTTCCGGGAACAGCGCCCGAAGATCGCCGTCGATGGCGAACAGGCGTTCATAAAATATGGCGGCGGCGGCCGCGCGGATCGGCACGACCTCGCGAAAGCTGTCCTGAACGAGTCTGATCTGATCGGGTGTCATACGCGCGCTCCAATGGTTGGTAGGCGGCGACTTTCCTACCAGGACGTTTCCCAGGCATGTCGCCGCTCGTGGCGGCGTGTTTCGGCGATGTCTCGTTCCGGTATCAGGTTGTATTCGGCGAACCGTTTCACGCGCCAGCCGCGCCGCCCGCGCCTGAACGGAACAAGTCGGGCGCGGCGCTCGTTAATGCCGCGGACCATGCCGGATTAGGCGAAGTGGACATATCCGAAAATCAAATCATTGTCGCCGCCAGGACAGGCCGCGGCTTGCTCTGGCTTAACACCAAGGAACCCAGAGATGAAAACCGCTGTTTCGACCTCTCTCACAAGACGAAGCGTCGTCGCGCTGGCGGCGGCCGCCGCTTCGACAGCCATGATGGCCACCAATGGCGCGCTGGCGCAGGAGCAAGCCAAGCCCGGGAAGAGCCTGTATGAGCGGCTGGGGGGCGTGTTCGCCATCGCGGCCGTGGTCGATCACTTCAGCGACGCCATCGTGAAGAACCCGATCGTCGGCAAGAAATCCAAGAATGCGCAGCTGCGGAAATGGCACACCAAGAACCTTGAACGGCTGCCCGGCCTCAAATTCATGCGCACGCTGTGGGTCTGCGACGTTTCCGGCGGCCCGCTCAAGTTCGTGGCCACCAAGCCCGGCGCGACGCCGCTCGGCCTCGAGGAAGCCCATCGCGACTTGCGGATCTCGCCGGCGGAGTTCGACGAGGTCGCGGCCGAGCTCGGGCGGACGCTCGACCACTTCAAGGTTCCGAAGGCAGAGAAGACCGAGGTGCTTGAAGCCTTCGCCGCGCACAAGGGCGAGGTTACCGCCGGCTACGACAAGCAGGGCTGAAGCCCCGCCAGGGTGACGCCCAAAGGTTGCCACCGATGACCCGCAGAGGCGTCGCGCACCGACCCTCGTTGCCGGAGATCGCGGCTGGCCCCCGCCTTGCGTATCGAGGCTGACGGGCCGGCCCGATCTTGCCCGCTCAATGCCGCTTGAAATACTGCACCTCGCGCTCGTGCTTCTCGGCGGCTTCGCGGGTGTCGAAGGTGCCGAGGTTGCGGCGCTTGCCGGTCGCTTCGTCCTTCTTGCGCGAATAGAGCCGGTATTTTCCTGATTTGAGTTTTCGGATCATTGTGTCTCTCCCGAAGCGGAAAGGCCCGGCTGTGCCGGGCCCCTCTTTCAGTCCTGGTGCTCGGGCATGTCCTCGAGCTGGTCCTTCGTCCAGAACGTGACGGCGTGGACGTCGCCGTCCTCGTCGCGCATGAAATCGAGCTGGGTGGCGGGAACGGCGACGGGCTTGGCGCCGATGCCCAGGAAGCCGCCGACGTCGATGACGACCTGGCTGCCGTGCATGTGGTCGACGGAGCCGATCTTCTCGTCGTCAGGACCGTAGATGGTCGCGCCTTCGAGGATGGCCGGGGTCAGCTCGGCGTCGGTGAGCCGTACGTGGTTGGTGTGGTCCATGGGGTGGTCTCCTTCGGGTTATGAAGGATGAACCTGCGAAGGCACCAAGGGTTCCGACAGAACAGACGACCTGGGCAGCGCGGACCACGGCAGCCCGCCGTGCCACGCCTGCTAGCGGCGCGGTTGCGGTTTCGCCACTGTCTCTGAAGGGCTCTCCGAGAGCCGGGCCGAGCGCTGGTCACCAAGCCGCGACGACCTCTTTTTCGGTTTCGGCTCCGCATTGGGGGTCGGCGTCTTGGCGATCAGGTAGTCGGCCCGATTCGTCCGATAGTCTTGCTTGTGGACAGACGTTTTCGGCATCGACATTTTTGATCTCCTTACAGAGATCAACGCGCAGCGACGCCGCCCTGTTCCCGGCTCGATTGAGTCCGAAACCTATTTGTTTTTTACGCAATTGCGGACGGAAAGCCGCCGCGCACTTTTCCTTAAATTGCTTTCAGAGCCGCCGTCTCGCCTTGAGGCTGCGGGCGGCGGCCTCGATCGCGGCGCGGTCGCTGCCCAGCCTGTCGATCAGCTCCTGCGCCTCGTCGCCCGTTATGCCGGTGCGCATGGCCAGCTCCTCGACCGTCAGTATGTCGGTGCTGGCGATCCTGCTGGTTTCCGGCAGGGCGTCATCGGCCGTAAGCGGCAAGGCCGCCTCGCGGTCGATTTCCGCCTCGGCCTGGCTCCAGTGCCGGTCGTGATTGCCGAACAAACGTCCCTCGCGTTCCCAGATCTCATAGGCACGCTGCCTGATCTTCTCCAGCCGATCATCACCCATTGTCGGTTTCTCCATTTCAGCTTTTGCTCAAACGCCGCACGCGGCCGAACGATCCCTGGAATCTGCACGATCGATGCGGGAGAGTTCCCCTGCGTGACTCGAAGCCTCCGCTTCCTCTATAGGAGGGCTCGCCCATGAATGGAGCCACTCGTGAGTGAAACCCTCATCGCCGACCTGCGCGCCGCCTGCCCCAACGCCGTGGTGTGGGACAAGGCCGAGCTCGCCAGTCGCGATCCGGGCTTCGACCAGCGCAATTTCGGCGCTTCGGCGCTGGTGCGGCCAGCCGACACGGAGGGCGTGGCGGCGCTGGTGAAATTCTGCGCGGCACGGGGTTTGAGCCTCGTCGCCCAGGGTGGGCGTACCGGGCTGACAGGGGCCGCCGCGACCGTGGCCGGCCAGGTCATCTGCGATCTCGGCGCCCTGAACAGGGTGGAAGAGATCGACCCGTTCGCGCGCACGGCGATCGTCGGGGCCGGCACGCCGCTCTCGGTGCTGCAGGAGGCGGCGGCCGCGCATGCGCTCGATCCCGGCATCGACCTTGCCGCGCGCGGCTCCTGCACCATAGGCGGCATGGTTTCCACCAATGCCGGCGGCATCATGGCTTTCCGCAACGGCACGATGCGCCATCGCGTGCTCGGCCTCGAGGCGGTGCTGCCCGACGGCAACGTGTTTTCCGACCTGACGCGGGTGCTGAAGACCAGCGCCGGCTACGATCTGAAGCACCTGTTCATCGGCGCCGAGGGCACGCTTGGCATCGTCACCCGCGTCGCCTTGCGGCTCGATCCGGTGACGGGCGCCAGCGCCACGGCACTGGTCGGCGTGCCGGACGCGGCCAGCGCGCAGCGCATCGTGCGGCATTTCCTGGAGCGTACCCAGACACGGCTCAACGCCGCCGAAATCCTGTGGCAGCGTTTCGCCGCCGCCATGAACCGGATGCTCGGCTTCGCGCCCGGCCAGTTGCCGCTCGATGCCCCTTGCCTGCTGGTGCTCGAGCTTGGCGCCGACAGCGTCGAGGCCGCGCGAGAGGCATTGGAGGATGGCCTAGCGGCGATCTGGGAGGAAGCCGGCATCATCGACGGGCTGGTCGCCAGTTCGGTCTCGCAGGCCGGGGCGATCTGGCGGCTGCGCGAGGAGACCGAGATGATCGAGCGGATGCACCATCTGCCGCCGTCCTTCGACGTCTCGGTGCCGGCCGGCGCGCTCGATGCCTATGTCCAGCGCATCGAAACCGGGCTGAAGCGCATCGACGCGACTTACGCGCCTTATGTGTTCGGTCATCTCGCCGACGGTAACCTGCACATCTCGATCAACACCGACGGGCCGGTTTCGGACGCGCTGCACGAGGCGATCGAGGACGTGCTCTATGAGGGCCTGCAGGCAAGCGGCGGCTCGTTCTCGGCCGAGCACGGCGTCGGCCTCGACAAGCGCGACGCCTATGAGCGCCACGCCGATCCGGTCAAGCAGGCGCTGGCGAGGGCGATCAAGGGGATGATCGATCCGGCTAATGTGATGAATCCGGGGAAGATAATCGCGGGGGAGTGAGGCTGCACCCCCACGAAAGTGGGGGAGAGCGACTATCTGGGGTCGCTGGCGCTCGGCGCCCGTGGCTGTCTGGTCGGACGGGCCTGAATCTATGGCCTCGGCGCCGGCGGCGCGACCGCCATCAAGATCCTGCGCAAGGAGCTATCCGCCACCATGGCGCTGACCGGGACGCGGAGCATCGAGGAGATCGACGCGAAGGTGCTGGACTAAACACTTGGGCCGTGAACTCACAATGCGGAATGGCCGGATAGGTGGAAAGCGGACTTGGGATTTGTGGAAAGCACTCATGGCGTGTGCCATGCTAGAACCGCGGTCATCGAGAGTGGTTCATGCATGAAGTGGGAACAGGTAGCATCGGATTTCGCCTGGGACGGATCATGGCGAGACATCTACGTTCTGAACACGTCTGAGGCGGATTGGCAGCGCGTCTGGGACATCCTCCGCGAATGGAGCCCGCCTGCTAATTTCAGTGTCTCCGGCAACATCGAGTCGATGCTATTGGGGGTCGAAGCGGCCCTGGAAAGCGAAACAGCCAGCTTACTGTCTTTTTACGTCGGGCCAATCCAGCTTGCATGTCACTTCTTCAGCACCGTCGAAATTGAGTTCGACTTCGATCCAAGGCAAGTCAGCGGAATACCCGAGGTAGAGCAGCTTGAAGGTTTTATGCGATTGCTCGGTGACGCTATTGAGAAGCAGGTAATTCTCACGCAGGAAAATGATCAGGAGGCTATCATCGCCCGCTACTCTCCCGATCTTGAGAGTGTGGTTTGGACTGCACTTTCATAGCCGAATGTTTGCAACGGGTTGCGTCGACGGGTGCAGATCACTGTCTCGGTCGATCAGGCAGTGGGCTCACTGGCTACTCGCACTGCCGGCGCGGGCCGCCGTCATAGGGCTGGTAGCTGTTGTCTTCCGGCCGGTAGGAGCGATAGCGGCTGAAGCAATAGTCGACATGGTCGGCGGAAACCCCGCCTGAGGCGCCCTCGCCCCACGCTTCCTCGTCCGGCCAGCCCTGATAGGTGCTGCCATAAATCGAGGCGGCCTCCACCGAGCTGTCCCGCACCTTGACGTAGCCCTCATCGGCGCCGCCCGCATCGAGATAGGGCGAGATGCAGCGCCGCTGCTCGCCGCTGTAGGACCTGTAACTGTTGTCGTCAGGACGATAGGAGCGGTAGCGGCTCGCGCACCATTCGAGATGGGCGGCCGGCAGTTCCGCGGCCTGCGCGCTATCCTCGCCGGCGGCCAACGCCTCGCCCTGCCCGTCGCCAGCCTGCGGCTCGATCGAGGCGGTCACCTCGGGCCCGATCTCGGGTTTCGCGGCATCGGCAGGCTTGGGATCGGCCGGAACCGGACGGGCGGCAACACGCTCGAGAGCCTGCTTGGCCGCGCCCACCGGCTCGGCGTTCCTGGTCCAGAGCTCGGCCACGCTTTGGCTCGGGGAGACCGTGCCGACCGGCTTGGCGGCCAGCAGCCAGGTGGCGAAGGCCAGTCCGCTGGCGAAAACCGTCAGCGTCAGACCGAAGCCGCCCAGAATTCCCAACAGAGCTTTCACGCCACGCTCCCTTTAGCCCCCGCTGATAGAAATGCGGAGCCGTGTGGCTGGTTCCAACGAGACGCGAAGGGGGCCCTCGCCGCAAGGCGGGCGGCCGTAACCTGGCTTGGGAGATGACGGGAACCAAGCCCTCGAAGGTTGGCTACCCCACAACCTCCCGATAGGCCCTGACCATGCCATCCTGCCCGCGGATGCGCCACGCCTCCCCGTCCCGGCCCTCGATCGCGCACGATGCCAGCGGTACCTTGCCGCCGCCTTCCGGCAGGTCGATGACATAGGTGGGATTGCAGATGCCCGAGAGGCGCTGGCGCAGCGCGCTCACCAGCGCCTGGCCTTCCGCGATCGTGGTGCGGCGGTGCGCCATGCCGCGTGCCAGGTCGCCATGGTGGAGGTAATAGGGCTTCACGCCAAGCCGGTACATCAGCTCCCGGCAGAGTTCCTCCAGCACCTCGACACTGTCGTTGACGCCTTTCAGCAAAACGCTCTGGTTGAGCAGCACGAAGCCCGCCTGCCTCAAGGTGCGGCAGGCCGCTTCGGTGGCGTCGGTGATCTCCCGCGCATGGTTGAAGTGGGTGACCACCGTCACCATCAGCCGACCCCGCAGGGCGGCGACCAGCTCTGATGTGATGCGCGAGGGCAGCGCGACGGGCACGCGGGTGTGGATGCG
>NZ_RZOT01000160.1:0-11081 GCF_003999085.1 Mesorhizobium sp. M4A.F.Ca.ET.090.04.2.1 | reverse complement strand
ATCATCCGCTCGTCGGCGTCGAACATGCACAGGCCGTGCGACATGTTCTCGACGGCAGCCGAGAAGCGTTCGTTCTGCTCGCGCAATTCGTCTTCGATACGCTTTGTCGGGCCGATGCCCGCCGCGCGGCGCCTGCGCGCGGGCGAACCAGCCTTGACCTGAGCGACGGGCATATTCGCGCCTGCGGACCGTGAACTGACCGGCTACTGTGGTAGTCTCCGGTTAATTTAGCGTTTGTTCAGCTGGCGGAATGCAGCGTAACCGTTGCCTGACGCCTCGCTTCGAGCGCCGTGAAGCGCTCGTCCTGGGAGGCCGTTTCAGCCCGATCTATGGGGTGACCGTTGCAACGGTTCTGTCCCTTGGCGCCCTCGCTGGGTGGCGCACAATCCGGTAGACCGCCGCCGGCGGAACGTTCAGCATAGTGCGTCCTATATGCGTTGCGCTGAGGCCTAATCCCTCAAGGATCGGTCGCGCGACCGGGCATCGCGGACCGTAGGTGAATTGGTAGAATGCCCCGCCAGGCTTCAGATGCGCGAAAGCCCCGTCGAGGATTGCTATCACCTTGTGGTCGGGCATGCTCAGCAGCGGCAAGCCACTGATGGCCGCCCCGACGGATGCCTCATTGCGGAATTTGATATCCCCCACGCGGGCGGCGTCCATGCGAAGCACGCGCGCCCGCGGAAAACGGGTTTCCAAATGCCGCGCGAAATTTGCGCCGTATTCGACGAGGGTGAGGTCTTCCGGCCGCACGCCTCGCTCGAGCAGTTTTGCCGTGAAGACGCCGGTGCCGGGCCCAAGCTCGATAACAGGACCGGTTCTGGAAGTGATGTCCTGCGTCATGATCCTGGCAAGCGCGCTGCCGGACGGTGCGATTGCCGCAACCCGGAGCGGAGCGGCAAGCCAGGACCGAAAAAACATCCAGAAATCGTTCTGCATCCACGTCCTCGGAAGAAGCCAGTGAGAATTCGACGAGGATCTGGATAGCGGCTGCTTGTGCACGGCACAGTAACAGAGGGCGCCAATGCATTTGCGGAGAACGCCAACGACAAAGGCGAACTCGGGGCAGCACCGGTTTAGTGCATGAGGCTGTCGGAAGCCGCCCGTTTCAGGCCGCTGAAGTTGAGTTCCCGCCAGCGGTTGGGGGTCGTGCCCTCCCACTCCCGGAATGCGCGATAGAACGAGCTCGCATCCTGGTAACCGAGCAGGCAGGCGACCTCGTCAATGTCGGCCGTTGGATCCGATAGTAATTGCCTGCCGAGTTCCTGTCGCGCCTCGACCAGAAGCTCGCGGAAGCTCGTTCCTTCCTCGGTGATTCGCCGCTGCAGCGTGCGTTCGCTCGTTCCAAGCTCACGCGCGATGTCGGAAAGCTCTGGTCTCCCACTCGCCAGATTTCTCTTCAGAACGATCTTCACCTGCTCGGCCACGGAGCTTTTTGCCAGAAGCTCGCCCAGCGCTGCAGCGAGCGCCGGTGTGAGGATATCAAGAAGCTCGGGGTTGTGGCCGGGAAAAGGGCGATCGAGATCGCTGGACCGCAGGACCAGCAGGTCGCGCCGGACGCCATAGCGGACCGGACATCCGAAGTAGTCCCGGTGTACGTGGCTCTCAGGATCGGGACGCGTGAGTTCGACACGCCAGGGCGTAAGATGCTGTCCCGTTCCCCGTCGGCCGAGTTCGACGACCATGGCAAAGGCGACGTCGGTGGCAATCGCGGGCGCCGGCTCCGTGGCGTAAAGCCATTCGGAGTTTATCGTGCATTCGCCGGCCGATTCGGCAACATTCAGCTGCTCGGGCGTGCAGAGCCGCTTGAAGCGCGCGATGCGGGCTATGCCGTCACGGTAATCTCGCGCGTGAAAGGCGGCCAGCGTGGAGGGTGGATGGATTGCGGTGTCGGCGGCCTGGACCAGCTTTATGCCCAGAGTCGGTTCCGCGGACAGTTCTTCAAGGGCCCGCCAGAGCGCGAAATATTGAGCGGTGGTGACAAAGGCTTTTTCGCTGAGGTGAAGGGTGGCGGGAAGCCGGGCCTGCCGCAACACCCCGGACGCAGGCACGCCGAGACGTTCCACGGCGTGCCAGAATGCGCGTGGCACCTTGCATTTGTCAGCCGGTATTCCGCTCATGCTCTTTCCTTCACCGCATCTGGCTTAGGATCAGGCGGTCGAACATGCGATCGCCCAACCATCTCCGGATGCCGATCATCATTTTCGCGTACTTGCCGGCGGCGTACCGCGTCCGCGGCCTGGCCGACCTGACGGCCGTCGAGACCACATCGGCGATGACGCGCGGATCGCTGCCGCGGCCATGGCCGTAGCTCGCTTTCGTCGTCTTCGCCACAACCTGGGCCACCTTCGCATAGGCGCCAGCCCCTGATCGCTTCAGCAGTCCGGCCGCGACGACATCGCCAAATGCGGTTTCGATCAGGCCAGGCTCGACAACCACGACCTTGATGCCGAAGGGTGCGAGTTCGAGCCGCAGGCTATCCGACCAGCCCTCCAGCGCATGCTTCGTCGCGTGATACCAGGCGCCGAGCAGGGTATAGATCTTGCCGCCCATCGAGGTGATGTTGACGATCGTGCCGGCCTTCTTCTTGCGCATGGCCGGCAGCAGAAGTTGCGTCAGCCGGGCCGGACCAAAGACGTTGACCTCGAACTGATAGCGCGCTTCGTCGAGTCCGATATCCTCGACCGGCCCGTAGAGACCGAACCCCGCATTGTTCACGAGCACGTCGACACTGTCGACTTCGGCGAGGACGCTGGCGACAGCCGCGTCGATCTCCGCGCCTTTCGAAATGTCCATGCGCAACGGGCGTGCCCCGAGCGCCGCGAGGTCTTCCATCCTGTCGATCTGGCGCGCGGCCACATAGACCTGAAAGCCGTCCTGAATCAGGCGCTTGGCGATTTCCTTGCCCATGCCGGAGGATGCGCCGGTCACGAGCGCTGTCTTTTTCTGTCTGTCAAACATGATTGCCTCTCATCTTGCTTGAGCCCAATCTAGGGTCGAGCAGAGGTGCCATTCACTGACAGGCCGCGCCAGCACAGTAGCAGATTACGCCAAACTTGCCGCGCCTCTCGCGCGGCAGCATTCTTTCACGTCGTGGAATTCGCAGCGACGAAAGACGGACGCTTCGCTTCGAGCGCCGTAAAGCGCTTCAGGAAAGCCGTCTGCGCCCAGGTCACCGAACGTGGCGTGAAGTCCAAGCGCTCGATGGAAAAACCGCGTGGCCGGCCGAAATACTCGGTCGCTTCCGCCGTGGAGAAGCCAGCAAGCAGCGTCGCTTCGTAGTAGGCGGCGATCTGGTCGGCGCGCTTGATCTCCTTGCGCAAGGCGGCACCGAGGTCCGCCGGCAGCGAAAAACGCAGATGGATGGCGCGCTGCAGGCGCAACTCACAATCCTTGTAGGAGCCGCCCATGACCGACTTGAACGGCGAGATCATGTCGCCGATGACGTATTCCGGCGCATCGTGCAGCAGCGCCGCCAGCCGCGCGTCGGCAGAGGCCGCCGGCACCAGTTCGCAAAATAGCGCCTCCACCAGCAGCGAATGCTGCGCGACCGAAAAGGCGTGCTCGCCGCTGGTTTGGCCGTTCCAGCGCGCCACACGGGCAAGCCCATGCGCGATGTCGGCGATTTCGATGTCGAGCGGCGAGGGGTCGAGCAGGTCGAGGCGCCGGCCTGACAGCATGCGCTGCCAGGCGCGCGGCGGCGCCCCGGCGCGATCGGCGGCCATCAGGCCTCCTCCACGCCGGCGGCGTCCTGCGGAAAGCCGAATTTGGCGAAAGGCGGGATGGCGAGCGAAACTGTGACTCCGTCGGCCATGATCGGCTGACCGGCGTCGAGCGCCGCCTTGACCCGGTCGATGCGGGCAATCGCAAGGCCGGTCGCGCCGGCGGTCGAGCCAAGCGTTCCGACAGGCCGGCCGGCGACCGTCAGTTCCGTGCCTGGACCGGGCAGGGGGACTTGCGCGGAAGCGATCAGAACACGCCGCCTGGCAGTGCCGCGATGCTGCATGCGCGAGACCACTTCCTGGCCGACATAGCAGCCCTTCCTGAAGCCGACGCCGCCGGTCTCGTCGAGCAGCACATCATGCGGGAAGGCGTCGCCGAGGGGATAGTCGGTTCCACTTTCGGCAATGCCGTTGGCGATGCGCAGCGCCTGCCACGCGCCGGCGTCGCCACCATCCGACGCGGCGCCATAGCTGCGCTGGACCGCGACGTTACGGAAGCGGGTATCGGCGTGCGTCGTTGAATCGGAATCTGAGGCGGTTGAATCTTCGTTCCACTTGACGGTAACAAGCACCTGATCCTGCTTGGCAATCTCGGCCTTGGCTCTTAGCCGGTACAGCATCAGCCGGCGCACGAAATCGTCGGCGACATCGGCTCGGCATTCGAGCAGGAAGCCATTCTCGTCGGTGCGCGAGATGAGGAAGTCGAACAGGATCTTGCCCTGCGGGGTCAACAGCGCGCCGGGCTTCGCTTCGCCGGGATTGAGCGCGTCGAGGTCGGTGGTGAGAATGTTCTGCAGGAAATGCTCGGCGTCCGGGCCTGACACGGAAATGAGGGCGCGGTCTTTCAGCAGGGCAAAGGGCATGGATGGAAATTGAGCCTGATCTTGCAAAACGGTCAGCCTTTACGTAAGCCCCTGACACTCCCCCCGCAAGAGACCGAAACGCCCATGGCCACCACCTACGACCTCATCCTGACAGGCGGCACGGTGGTCAGCCATGACGGCGAGGGTTTTCGGGACGTCGGCGTGCGGGCGGGGCGCATCGCCGCGATAGGCGATCTCGGCCAGGCTTCCGCCGGCGAGACGATCGACTGCAAGGGCCTGCATATCCTGCCCGGCGTCGTCGACAGCCAGGTGCATTTCCGCGAGCCGGGATTGGAACATAAGGAGGATCTGGAGACCGGTTCACGCGCGGCCGTGCTGGGCGGCGTCACCGCTGTCTTCGAGATGCCCAACACCAACCCGCTGACCACCAGCGAGGCCGCCCTTGCCGACAAGGTGCGGCGCGCCACGGGCCGCATGCATTGCGATTTCGCTTTCTGGATCGGCGGCACCCGCGACAATGCCGAAGACGTCGCCGAACTCGAACGGCTTCCGGGCGCGGCCGGCATCAAGGTGTTCATGGGTTCGTCTACCGGCGACCTGCTGGTCGAGGACGACGAAGGCGTCGCCTCGATCCTGCGCAACACACGCCGCCGTTCCGCTTTCCATTCGGAGGACGAATTCCGGCTGCGGGAGCGGCTGGGCGAAAGGATCGAGGGTGACCCTTCCTCGCATCCCGTCTGGCGCGACGAGATCGCCGCATTGCGCTGCACCGAGCGGCTGGTGCGCATTGCTAGGCAGACGCGCGCGCGCATCCACGTCCTGCATATCTCGACCGCGGAAGAGATCCTCTTCCTCGAACAGCACAAGGATGTCGCGACCTGCGAGGCGACGCCGCACCATCTGACGCTCGCCGCCGATGATTCCGCCCGGCTGGGCACGCTGATCCAGATGAACCCGCCGGTGCGCGCCGCGCGCCATCGCGACGGCGTCTGGCACGGCATCTCGCAAGGCATCGTCGACGTTCTGGGCTCGGACCACGCTCCGCACACGCTCGCCGAGAAGGCAAAGCCCTATCCGGCCTCGCCATCCGGCATGACCGGTGTGCAGACGCTGGTGCCGATCATGCTCGACCACGTCAATGCCGGAAGGCTGACCCTGCAGCGCTTCGTCGACCTTTCCAGCCACGGTCCGCAGCGCATTTTCGGCATGGCGCGCAAGGGCCGCATCGCCGCCGGCTACGACGCCGACTTCACGGTCATCGATCTCAAGCGCCGCGAGACCATCACCAACGCGCAGGCCGGCTCGAAGGCCGGCTGGACGCCCTATGACGGCAAACAGGTCACCGGCTGGCCGGTCGGCACCATCGTGCGCGGTAGACGCGTCATGTGGGAAGGCGAGATCGTTACGCCTGGACAGGGCAGGGCGGTGGAGTTCTCCGAGGCGCTGGCGAGGTAGCTATTCCGCCACATTGGATTTTCCGCTCTTTCCACGGCGAACGGTGGGGTACTGCAGTTCCGTCAATGGAGATAACGGAAGATGCGTTCCATGAACGGCAAATATGCGCTCCTGAAAATCTTGCATGTCTCCGCGCTGGCCACAGTGGTCGGCTGGTATGGTTTCGGAACGCAGAGTCTGGCGCGAAATCTCGAAACGAATTATTCGGATTTCGACGAAATGGCGTTCAAAAACATGGTTATAGCAGGTGACTGCGATGAAGCATTTCATTCTACTTGGCATAGAGTGGCGACTGGTGAAGTAAGTCCTACAGAAATATTTGAAGTATATATAGAGAACGGGACAATTGTCCTGGACGATTTGCATAAATATGATATGGATCGCAATAAAGTATCATTGATGCTTCAAATGAAGATTTTTGGCCGCGGCAGCCGTGGAAGCGATGATCGATTGATGCATCGCTTGTCGTCACCGGAGATTGCTCAACCTGGGGACAAAAAAGTAAGAGCATGCCTGGCTGCCTCTAAAGGCTCTGGAGAAGCCGTGCAAGAATGCATTGAGACCGCCGAAGCCATGGGCATCACCGAAGACTTCATGAACTTCTACTTCTATGCCGACGAGGTTATGGACAATGCCGCTAGGGTGAAATGCGGAAGAAATTAAACGTGCGGATTGTCAATCTCCGGCAACAAAAAACATCCACTGGCCGGCCGGCGTAATGCCGACGCGGTAGAAGATGTAGGCGCCGAACTGCTTCATGTCGTTATAGTCGCCGGCGGTGACGATCTTGAACAGCTCGACCCGCTGCTTGGCGTCGAGCTTGTCGAGCGGCAGGGCGAAGAAATACGGCCAGACATAGAGTTCCTGCGGCGTGCCGGCATCGACATGGACGTAGCCGGCGCTCAGCACCTCTTCCATGATGGCGAGGATTTCCTGACCCTCCGAGTCGCCGGCAAGCCCCTTGAGGAAGGTGATCGGATCGCCCTCGATGTCGCCCAGCGACAGCTGTGTCATCGAATCGCCCTTGCCGATCAGCGGCCTGAGCTTCTCGATGTCGCCGCTCCGGCAGGCCTCGACGATCAGATCATGCATGCGCTTGACCGGTTCCGGCAGCTTGGCGAGGTCGTAGACGACTTCCGGCGGCGGTGCGTCCGGGTCGGAGTTCGGGCTGGCGGTACCGCCGTCGTTCGCAGGCCCTTCCGGCTGGCTCTCCTCGGGCGCGTTGCCCGGCTGGCTGGTGGCGGGCGGGGTCGTGCCGAGCGGATCGGGCATCGGCACGGCGCTGCCGGGCGGCGCCATGTCGTCATCGGCCGATGGTGTCGCCGGCGAGGGCAGGTCCTCGCGTTTGATCTCGCTCAGGGCATGGGCAGGGCTGATCGTGAGGCTGAGCGCCAGCGGAATCGCGGCGCAGAAGGCGGCAAGCCAGAGGCTGAAAACCAGGCCGCGCGGCTGGCCTGAGGTCGAAAAATTCACCGCCTGCCTCTCCATGTGCCCAAGCCCGCCGGGCTGCTCGGGCCGGTTGGGTGCCTTTGATGCAATGATGCCCAAACGGCGCGCCGCCGTCAAAGAACCGGGCTCAGTGCTTCAGCCGCTCCGGTTCGAAGGCGCCGGCGATCACCTTTTCACGCATGCGATCGAGCAGGGCAAGAGCCGAGGTTTCGCCATTTGCGCGCAGCATCTCGCCAAACGCGGTTTCAAGCGCTGCCTCGGCGATGATTTCCGGCTCGATGCCGGCCGACAGCCCTTCCGCCCACGCCTCGCTATGGCTTTCCACGGCGGTCAGGCGCTTCTCCTCCCTGACCAACGCGTCGATGTCGTTGACGGCATGTTCCATTGCGATGTCCACCCTGTTCATGCGGCGATCCTTTGTGCGGACCGGGCCTGGGCTGTCCCTTTCACACGCGGGCTTGAGTAACCGTTTGTAAATACGACATTTTTGGGGTCATACCCGACAAAATCCGTCGCGTTGCAAAAGCCTGCGTTCGATAGTTTCCAAACTTAGCCGATTAGGCCGGCGAGCGGCACCAAAACCTTCAGTTTGAGTTAATTTCACATCCGCACCGTAACGTTTCGTTAACGCTGTTGCAGAAGTGCAACATAAGGATTGCACCAAGATGGCGGCATAGACAAGCGCTGGTTCTGAAAACCTGTGGGTGGCGAGGGGGCGGGAGGCCGGATGCCGTCAGTTGCCGTAGCGCGAGGCGATGTCGCGCGACAGCGTCTCGCCTTCCTTCATGTAGCGGCTGATGGCTTCCGTAGCCGAGGCCGTGCATTGCGTATAGGTGCCGCCGAAGGAACGGTAGCCGCGGTTGAACGAAGCGATGAAGCGGGCCCGCCGCTCAGGGTCGGGGTTTTCCGATGCCAGCAGCTTTTCCATTTCGACCCGCCACTGGTCGCCCTTCTCGCCGCAGAGATTGCGCAGGAAATGAAGCGATCCCAGCACTTCCGCCAACCGCATCAGCCCTGGTTCGAACGGCGCCTCGGCGGGGAACGCCGGCCAAGCCGTCAGCGCCATGCTGGCGGCAAGGCATGCGGCAAGGAGAGGCGAGGCGCGGGTCATCGGGACCTTGTCGTGGCGAGGATAAGGCTTTGTGGCGAAACATTTTGTCGCCTGCAAGGCGATTTTCGCGGCCCTACGCTCCTGTATTTTTCTGAGACCCGAGCAATTCCTCCGCCACCTCGAAAACGTCTCCCGCCAGCGGCATGGTTACCATCTCGGCAAGCGTATAGAACGCCGCGGTCTCGGCATCGTCGCTGGCCACCGGCTCGCCGCCGGCGTAAGCCGCGCCGAACACCGTCAGCAGATAGTCGACCGCGTGATTCTCACCGCTGCCATCGATGTGGATATCGCGCAGCGGGCGGTAGCCATCTGCCCGCAACCCGGTTTCCTCCTCGAGCTCGCGCGCCGCCGCTTGCGCCAGCGACTCGCCAGGCTCGACCTTGCCGCCCGGATAGGCATAGAGCCCTTGCGACGGTGGCCGGGCCCGCTTGACCAGAAGTACCTTGTCGCCGCGCACGATCGCGACGGAAACGGCCGGTATGATCTTGCGAGCCTCGTTCATGCGCTTCGAATCGCGTCAGTTGCTGGCTGAGGTTATGGACCGGACAGCTCTAGCGGTTACAGTGCTGCGGTTCCATCGCCACTTTCACGGCGATCCCGATCGAAGAGTCAAAGCCATGAGCGGACGCTTTGCCCTTACCGCCACGCCGGAGCAGACCGCCGCCTTTCTCGGCCTGGCGGAGCTGGAGGCGTTTCCGGCCCGCTACAACATCGCACCGACGCAGCCGGTGCTGATGGCGCTTGCGGGTCCGCCAAGGGCGCCGGGTTCCAACCTGCCGGACCGGCAGGCGATGCTGGTGCGCTGGGGGTTGATCCCGGCTTGGGTCAAGGACACGCGGGAATTCCCGCTGCTGTTCAATGCCCGCTCGGAAGGGGCGGCGGAGAAGGCTTCGTTCAAGACCGCCATGCGCCATCGCCGCGCTTTGGTGCCGGCCTCCGGCTTCTATGAATGGCAGCAAGCCGGCGCGGGTGCCGCGGGCCAGCCTTACTGGATCCGTCCCAGGCATAGTGGGCTCATTGCCTTTGCCGGACTGATCGAGACCTACGCCGAGCCGGGCGGCTCCGAGATGGACACCGGCGCCATCCTCACCGCCCGTGCCAGTTCGGGCATCGCCCATATCCACGACCGCATGCCGGTGGTGATCGAGGAGCGCGACTTCGCCCGCTGGCTGGATTGCCGCACGCAGGAGCCGCGCGATGTGCTCGACCTGTTGCGGCCGGCTCACCCTGATTTCTTCGAGGCAATTCCGGTTTCCGACCTTGTCAACAAGGTCACCAACACTGGGCCGGAGATTCAGGAGCGGGGCATTGTCGGGCCGCAACCCGGGAAGGTCAGGCGCCAGAAGCCCGGCGCGGACGACAGTCAGATGACGCTATTCTAGCGAAGACTGTGGAGGCCTTCATTTCCAGGCGCTTGTTCGCGCCCTCATCGCCGGCGCCCAGCGCCGGCTGCGTGCCTGTTCAGGCAGCGCGCGGCGAGATGAACTTCTGCGCCGGCTTCTTCTTCTTCGCGGTGTGAAGAAGGGCGGCGACAATCGCGGCCGGTCCGATAGCCCTGTATTGGTTGGCGAGCGCCGGTTGCTTGGCTCGGCTCGGTTCCTGCTTGCTTCGTGGCATTGGTCTCTTCCCTGGTAACATTTCTGTGTCCGCGTTTGATGGCCGATTCCGACCAAATCGTGACGCCTGGCGATCTAGCCGGCGAAAGTTTCATCACTGTGCCGACATGTTTAATAAAATGTTTCACTGTCTCATAAGCTGTGACCCGGCGACTCGTTTGCTCAAAGTTGCGACTTGACGGCAACACTCGCCAGGGCGATAAAGCCGCGCATGAAAACGTTTTTCGCCATTTGTGGCATTTGCATTATTGGCTAGCCTCGCGCTGGTCCGGACGTTTTCGCCTCATCTTTCCCCAGATTGGACAAACGCCCCGGCCAGCAGGCTGGAGCTCGATCTGCGCCTCGGCGCGGGCCGGCTCCATCCAAGACAGTAACGGACCGGGAGGGCACGCATGTCCAACGCATCGAAGGGTCTCAGCCTCTACAACACGCTGACGCGGACGCGGGACGATTTCGTCCCCATCGATCCGCTGAATGTGCGCATGTATGTCTGCGGCCCGACGGTCTACGACTTTGCCCATATCGGCAATGCGCGGCCGGCGATCGTCTTCGACGTGCTGTTCCGTCTGCTGCGCCAACTCTATGGCGAGGAGCACGTTACGTATGTGCGCAACATCACGGATGTCGACGACAAGATAAATGCCCGGGCGCTGCGTGATTTCGGCAGCCAGATCGCGTCGGGAAAGCTGTCGCTCAACGAGGCGATCCGCCACGTCACCGAAAAGACCGCCGACCAGTATCACAAGGATGTCGCTGCCCTTGGCTGCCTCGAGCCGACCTTCGAGCCACGCGCCACCGAGTTCGTCGCCCCCCGTGCCGACGGCAAAGCCGACATGCTGTCGCTGATCGGGCAACTCATCGAGCGCGGCCATGCCTATGAAGCCGAGGGCGAGGTACTGTTCGACAC
>NZ_RZOT01000015.1:0-25699 GCF_003999085.1 Mesorhizobium sp. M4A.F.Ca.ET.090.04.2.1 | reverse complement strand
GGACAACGGCTTTCAAGAGTGCGCGACATTTGGTCGTTTTCCATCATTTGGCAAGACTTTGGCCGAAATCGCAGCCTATATCGCCGCCGCAACCATCAGTGGATTCGTCGCGGCATGGCCCCGATCTCCTGCCGTAACATATTGTTAACCATCAATGTTTTGCATTTCTTATGCATTGCCCTCGACACTCCGGCCGGCCGGGGCGCGTGATGTGGAACAGGAACCAGGTCGAGGCGCCAATGCAGCCAGTTGTACTGCCGTCGCCGGATGACTACCTTGTCGGCGGGCATGATGCCGTTCGGCAAAATCGAGAAAGCCTTCATGAAGGTCGTTGAACGCTACATCATGCGTCGCGCATCGACGGTGTTCCTCGCTGCGCTGACCTGGACGCTGGCGATCGTGTGGACGACCCAGGTGCTGGCCAAGATCGATCTCGTCACCGACAGCGGCCAGTCGGCGCTGACCTTCTTCGAGGTCGCGGCGCTGATCATCCCGTCGATCATCCCGATCGTGGTGCCGTTCGCGCTGGTGGTGGCGGTGGCGCAGACGCTGAGCGTCATGAACACCGATTCGGAACTTGCCGTGATCAACGCCGCCGGCGCCTCGCGCTGGACGATCGCGCGGCCGATCCTGCTGCTGGCGCTCGCGGCCAGCGTCCTTTCCTTCGCCGTCGACAATGGCGTCGACCCCTATGCCAGGCAGAAGAACCGCCAGCTGGTGGCCTCGTCACGCGCCGACCTTCTTTCGCTGATCATCCAGGAAGGCACGTTTCGCAAGATCGACGACGGCCTGTTCCTGCAGGTCGGCGAACGCCTCCCGGACAACAGGCTCGGCGGCATCTTCGTGGCCGATTCGCGCGAGGAAGGCGCCAACCTGATCTACTACGCCAAGTCTGGCAGCATCATCGAAAAGGGCGACGAGAAGGTGCTGATGATGAATGACGGCGTCATCAACCGCAAATCGCTGACCGGCGACCTGTCGGTGATCCGCTTCACCTCCTACGCCTTCGACCTCTCTGCCTTCATGTCGGCGGCGAACGAGATCACGCTTCTGCCGAAGGACCGCACGACGCAGTATCTGCTCAACCCGGATCCCAACGACAAGATGTTCCAGCGCAAGCCGGCCAGCTACAGTGCCGAGCTCGACCAGCGCTTCTCCGAATGGTCCTACCCGCTGGTGTTCGCGCTGATCGCGCTGGCGGTGGCGGGCGACGCGCGCTCGCACCGGGAAGCGCGCATCCACCCGTTGATCACGGCCATCGCAATCGCCCTCTTCGTGCGCTGGCTTGGCTTCTTCGCCGCCGGCAAAGCCGACAAGGTGCCGCTCTATGCCTATATGGTCTACGGCGTGCCGATCGTGGCCTCGGCTGTCGCCACCTGGTTCATCGTTTCCTCGAGGTCGATGGAGCTGCCGGCAGCCTGGGCGGACTGGATGACCAACCTCGCCGGCCGCGTCGGCGAGACCTGGACCGCCGTCAAGCTGCGTCTTTCCCGGCGCGCCTCCGGCCAGAGGGTATGACGATGGGCTGGACGCTGGGCCGCTACTTCTTCTTCCGCTATGTGTCGATCACCATCTGGTTCTTCCTCGGCCTTCTGGCGCTGGTGTTCCTGATCGACTTCACCGAGCTGTCCGGCCGCACCACCGGCCTGCCCGGCTTCACCTATGGCACCGCCTTCGCCATTTCGGCGCTGAGGATGCCGATGATCATGCTGCAGACCGTGCCGTTCGTCGGCCTGTTCTCAGCGATGGCGACGCTGGTGTCGCTCAACCGCAAGTACGAGCTGGTCATCGCGCGCTCGGCTGGCGTCTCGGCTTGGCAGTTCCTGCTGCCCTGCTGCATCGGCGCGCTCCTGTTCGGCGTGCTGTCGGTCGGCGTGCTCAATCCCATCGCGGCGCACGGCTTCTCCTGGTCCGAGCAGATGGAAAACAAGTTGCGCGCCGGCAATTCCAACGCCGTCCCAGCCGACACGACGCCTTGGATCCGGCAAAAGACCGCTTCCGGTGACACCATCATCGGTGCCCGGGCGATCCTCAACCAGGGCCTGGAGATGGCCGACGCGGTCTTCTTCGTACTGGACCAGCAGGGCAATATCGTCGAGCGCAAGGACGCGGCGCGCGCCTTCCTGCGCGACGGCTATTGGGAACTGCAGGACGTCAAGGTGTTCAAGGACGGCAATATCCGCCCGGCAACATCCGATCGGGTCGAGACCAACCTCAAGCCCGAATTCGTGCAGGAAAGGCTGGCGCGCCCGGAAACCATCCCCTTTTACGACCTGCCCGGCAAGATCGAGGTTGCCCGTTCCTTCGGGCTGAAGGCAAATGCCTTCGCCATGCAGTTTGATTCGCTGGTGGCGCTGCCGTTCCTCCTCGTCGCCATGACGCTGATTGCGGCAACAGTTTCAATGCGATTTGCGCGTATGGGGCAGTCGGCAACGATGATTCTGGGTGGCGTCCTCGCCGGCTTTCTGCTTTATGTCGTTTCGGTATTGGTCAAGGCATTCGGCGTGGCGGGATTCGTCCCTACGGCGGTGGCCGCATGGGTTCCGGTTGTCGTGGCTATGTTCTTCGGGGTGACATTTCTGCTATACAAGGAAGACGGCTAGTGAGGGAGGCGGTTTTGCGCAGCCATAGGCAGGCCGGTTTGGCACGCCTTTATGGGGCGAGCGCCTTGGCATGTCTGTTCGCCTGCGCGGCGCCGATGGCACCGGCGCTGGCGCAGGACGTCACCGACATGGCGACGAAGGTTCCCTCCGGCACGCAGATGCTGCTTGCCGCCGACACGCTCGTCTACAATAACGACAACAACACGGTGACCGCCGTCGGCGGCGTGCAGATCGACTACGGCGGCAACAAGCTCGTCGCCCAGCGGGTGGAATACAACCGCAACACAAAGCGCCTCGTCGCCAGCGGTGCGGTCGAGCTGATCAACAGCGACGGCACCAAGATCAATTCCGACCATATCGACATCACCGACGACTTCGCCGACGGCTTCGTCAACGCGTTGCGCGTCGAGACCGTCAACAAGGCCTATTTCGCCTCCGAAAGCGCGGAGCGCATGGGCGGCGTGCTGACCACCTTCCACAACGGCGTCTACACGGCTTGCGAACCCTGCGAGGACAAGCCGGACAGCGCGCCGACGTGGCGCGTCAAGGCGCGCAAGATCATCTGGAACGGCGAGAAGAAGACGGTCCGCTTCGAGAACGCGAATTTCGAGTTCTTCGGCTTCCCGCTCGCCTATCTGCCGGCCTTCGAGATCGCCGACCCGACGGTGAAGCGCAAGAGCGGCTTCCTGATCCCCGGTATCGTCTACAAGAGCGACCTCGGCATCGGCGTCAAGGTCCCCTACTACTTCGCCCTGTCGCCGACCTACGACCTCACCGTCACCGGCACCGGCTACACCAAGCAAGGTTTCCTCGGCGAGGCCGAGTGGCGCCAGCGCTTCAACAATGGCGAATACAGCCTGAAGATCGCCGGCATCCATCAGCAGGATCCCGACGCCTTCATCGACAGCGGCATCCGCAATGTCGATTCGGGCGCGGCGGGCGATCCGAACAAGTTCCGCGGCATGATGGGCACCAAGGGCCAGTTCGCCATAAATGAGCGCTGGAACTTCGGCTGGGACGTGCTGCTGCAGAGCGACAAGAATTTCTCACGCACCTATGCGATCGACGGCTACAGCGAGACCGTTCACCAGTCGTCGGTCTACCTGACCGGCCTCAACGACCGCAATTATTTCGACATCCGCGCCATGCGCTTCCAGGTGCAGGAAAACACGCTGGCCAGCGACCCGTCGGCGCGCAGTGGCCAGCAGCCCTGGGTTTTGCCGTCGCTCGACTATGCCTATATCCCCGATATGGCCGTGGCCGGCGGGCAATTGTCGATCAATGTCAATGCGCGGGTCATCAGCCGCGACTCTCTCGATGAATCCTTCACCGAGGCCTATAATTCGAGCACGCCCACGCTGCGCGTCCCCGGCATCGCCGGGCAGAATGGTCGCATGACGGCCGAAGCCGAATGGAAGCGCACGTTTACCACCGATGGTGGCCTGCAACTGACGCCGCTCCTGGCGCTGCGAGGCGACGCCAGCTATCTCAACGCCGACTCGGCCTCGCTCGCGGCCATAAACGAGATGGCTGCCAATCCCCTGATAGCCACCACCGCTGACATGAAGTCGTCGCTCGCCCGCTACATGGCGACCTTGGGTCTGGAAATGCGCTGGCCGGTCCTGTTCTCGATGGCGAACTCCAGCCACATCGTCGAGCCGATGGCGCAAGTGTTCGTGCGTCCCAACGAGCAGTATGTCGGCGGCCTCGCCGTTCCCAACGAGGATGCGCAGAGCTTCGTCTTCGACGCCACGACGCTGTTCGAGCGCGACAAGTTCTCCGGCTATGACCGCATGGAAGGTGGTACGCGCGCCAATGTCGGGTTCCGCTATTCCGGCGCCTACGGCAATGGCTGGAGCACCAACGCCATCTTCGGCCAATCCTACCAGCTCGGCGGCGAGAATTCGTTCACCGCACCCGACCTGGTCAATGTCGGCGCTTATTCTGGCCTCGACAAGCCGACCTCCGACTATGTCGGCCTGATCGGCTTCAACAGCCCGAGCGGCTTCTCCGGCTCGCTCAGCGGCCGCTTCGATGAGCAGACCTTCGACGTGAGGCGCGCCGAGGTGAAGGCCGCCTATTCCGGCCTGCCGGTTTCGCTCACCGCCAAATATGCCTTCATCCAGGCGCAGCCGCTCTACGGCTTCGAGACCGATCGCCACGAAGTGACGCTCGGCGCCTCGACGCACCTTGCGGAGAACTGGCGCGTCTTCGGCACCGGCACCTACGACCTGAAGCAGAGCGTTCTGGTCAAGGACGGCGTCGGTTTTGCCTACAATGATTCCTGCTTTACGTATCTGATGACGTTCTCGGAATCGCGCGACCTTGCGACCAAGGAAGTGTCGCAGAATGTCGGCTTCAACCTGTCGTTCCGTACACTTGGCGATTTCGGTTCGTCGACCAGCGCCATCGACACCATCCAGTGACGGCGGGCCAACGACATGGTTTCGCCGCATAGGGCTGGCAGGGGTCTCAGTTACATTGCGCGTGCCCGCGAAATCGAAGCGATTTGCGGAAAGGATCATGCGCCAAATCAGGTACTGCAGTGTCCGTTGCGGGTCCGAGGGGACGCGCGGCGCTGTCGAAGCGGGACAGAATTGGGATAGGTGAGATGAGGAAATTCCTGTTTTCAGCAGGCTTCGCGCTGCTGGTGGCGGCGACCTCGGTTTCGATCATGGCGATGACGCCGCCTGCCTTCGCCAGCACGATCAAATATGTCGTCAACAACATACCGATCACCACAGGCGACATCGCGCACAGGGCCGCGTTCCTGAAGCTGCAGCACAAGAAGGGCGACGCCGGGCAGGAGATGATCGACCAGACGCTGCGCCTGGCCGAAGCCAAGCGGCTCGGAATCCGCATCACCGACGCCCAGGTCGACGCCGCCTATCAGCGCTTTGCCACCACCAACAAGATGCAGCTCAAGCAGCTCGACGGCATCATGGCACAGTCGGGCGTGACCAAGGAGCACTTCAAGGACTTCATCCGCACCCAGATGGCCTGGAACCAGGCGCTGGCGGCCCGCTATCGCTCCGGCGAGGGCGGCGCGGTGA
This sequence comes from Mesorhizobium sp. M4A.F.Ca.ET.090.04.2.1, assembly GCF_003999085.1. Lineage (NCBI taxonomy): Bacteria > Pseudomonadati > Pseudomonadota > Alphaproteobacteria > Hyphomicrobiales > Phyllobacteriaceae > Mesorhizobium > Mesorhizobium sp. M4A.F.Ca.ET.090.04.2.1. The sequence continues at coordinate 20,043 of NZ_RZOT01000015.1, read as the reverse complement.
CTGAGCAGGACGCAGTGCGGCGCATGCTGGACAAGGGCGGCAGCAAGCCGACCGCCATGGAATATATGCTGCAGCAGGTGATTTTCGTGGTGCCTGCCTCGGAGCGCAGCGCGACGCTCGCCAAGCGCAAGCGCGAGGCCGACGCCATGCGCGCCCGCTTCAATGGCTGCAACACCACGCGTGAATTCGCCAAGGGGCTGATCGACGTAACCGTGCGCGATCTCGGCCGCGTGCTGGCGCCGCAGTTGCCGGCTGACTGGGCCGACCAGATCAAGGCGACCAAGGTCGGCGGCGCCACCGCCACGCGCGAAACCGAGCGCGGCATCGAGTTCATCGGCATCTGCTCGTCGCGCGAAGTGTCCGACGACAAGGCAGCGCAGATGGTGTTCCAGAGCGAGGGCGGCAACGATAAGGACGCCGACGAGCTTTCGAAGAAATATGTCGACGAGCTGCGGAAGAAGGCCAAGATCGTCGAGCGCTAGATTGGCAGGGTTTTGGGCGTGAGTGAACGAGACGACAGAGCCACCTCCTGTCCATACCCGGGCAGAACGCCCCGCAAGACGGCCTAGACATGCGCGAGACCGATGCCCCGCTGGCCGTGAGCGTTGGCGATCCTTCCGGCGTCGGCCCGGAAATCGCCATCGCAGCCTGGCTCGCCGGTGAAAGTGCCGGCGTGCCGCCCTTCTACCTGCTTGCCGATCCGGCCCTGATCTCGGCGCGAGCGCGCCATATCGGCGCCAGCATAGCCATCGTCGAAACGCTGCCTGCGCAGGCCGCGCGGATCTTTTCCCGGGCGTTGCCGATCATCCCGCTCGACGCCGGCCATGTCGACAATCCCGGGCGGCCCGACACGGCCAATGCCGCCGGCACCATCGAGGCCATCGACCGCGCAGTGGCCGACTGCCTTGCCGGGCGCGCCGCGGCGGTGGTCACCTGCCCCATCGCCAAGAAGCCGCTCTACGATGCCGGCTTCCGCTTTCCCGGCCACACCGAATATCTGGCGCATCTGGCGGCACGGCAGACTGGCGTCAAGGTGACGCCGGTGATGCTGCTTGCAGGCCCGGAGTTGCTCACGGTCCCGGTCACCATCCACATCGCGCTCGCCGATGTACCCAAGGCGCTGACCACGGAGCTGATTGTCGCCACCGGACGCATCACCGCCGCCGATCTTGAGAACCGCTTCGGCATCGCCAGGCCGAGGCTCGCGGTCGCCGGCCTCAACCCGCATGCCGGAGAGGGCGGCACGATAGGGCTGGAGGACAATCTGGTCATCCGTCCGGCGATCGAACAACTGAAGGCGGAAGGCATCGATGCGTTCGGGCCGCTGCCGGCCGACACCATGTTCCACCCGCGGGCGCGGGCCGGCTATGACGCGGCGCTCTGCATGTACCACGACCAGGCGCTGATCCCGGCCAAGGCGCTGGCCTTCGACGAGGCAGTCAACGTCACCCTCGGGCTGCCCTTCATCCGCACCTCGCCCGACCACGGCACCGCCTTCGACATTGCCGGGCAGGGAATTGCGCGCGCCGACAGCCTGATCGCGGCACTGAAGCTCGCCCGCCGGCTGGCCGACAGCGGGGCGGAGGCTGCCGCCGCATGAGCCGCATCGCGATGAGCCCGGCCGCATGACGATCGACGGCCTGCCGCCGCTGCGCGAGGTGATCGAGCGCCATGGGCTGCAGGCAAAGAAGGCGCTCGGCCAGAATTTCCTGCTCGACCTCAATCTGACCGGCAAGATCGCACGCGCCGCCGGCGACCTCGCCGACACCACCGTGATCGAGGTCGGACCCGGCCCCGGCGGATTGACGCGGGCGCTGCTGTTCAATGGCGCCAGGCGGGTCGTCGCCATCGAGCGCGACGAGCGCTGCCTGGAGGCGCTGGCGCAGGTCTCCAATCACTATCCCGGCCGGCTGGAGGTCATCCCCGGCGATGCGCTGAAGACGGATTTCGCCGCGCTTGCCGGAGATGCCGGCGGACCGGTGAAGATCGTCGCCAACCTGCCCTACAATATCGGCACGGAACTCCTGATCCGCTGGCTGACGGTTTCCGAATGGCCGCCCTTCTACCAGTCGATGACGCTGATGTTCCAGCGCGAGGTGGCCGAGCGCATCACCGCTGCCCCAGGCAGCGACGCCTATGGGCGGCTCGGCGTGCTGGCCGGCTGGCGCACGCAGGCCAGGATCGCTTTCGACGTGCCGCCGCAGGCCTTCACCCCCCCGCCGAAGGTGACGTCGTCGGTGGTGCACCTGGTGCCGCGCGCAACACCCTTGCCGGTCGAGGCAAGGAAGCTCGGCCGCGTCACCGAGGCGGCTTTTGGTCAGCGCCGGAAAATGCTGCGGCAAAGCGTGAAAAGCCTGGGCGGCGAGGCCTTGCTGGTGCGCGCCGGCATTGATCCGACCCGCCGCGCCGAGACGCTCGATGTCGAGGAATTTGTAAGGCTGACGAACGCGATCTGATGCGCTCTTTCCATCTGCACTTGCGCGAGAAAGGGAGAATCAGCGCCTGCGAAAATGCGCGACCGCTTCGGTCAGCGCCTTGGGATCGACGGGCTTCGACAGTCTGGGCGACTGCCGGAACGCATCGGGAAAGACGCTCGAGCTGTCGTAACCGGTCAGGAACAGGAAAGGGATGCCGCGCGAAGCCAGCAACTCGGCTATCGGAAAGCTCCGTTCGCCGTTCAGATTGACGTCCAGGACGGCGCCGTCCAGCTCGATGCCATCAATCTCCTGCAGGGCCTGTTCCACCGACGCGGCGGGGCCGATCACCTCGCAGCCTGAATCCGTCAACTGATCCGAGAGGTCGAGCGCGACCAGGAACGCATCCTCGACGACGAGAATGTGCAGACCGGAAAGAGACGTTTGCTCATTCATACCTTGCCTGGAGCAGGCAGGGACAAATAGTCGATCATTTCCGACTTGGGCAGTGGAATGCGCAAAAGGCACTCCAACCCGGAGGGTTTGAACTGCAAATCGACATTTCCACCTAGCTCGTACTCCAAACTCTGCTGGATGAAAGTGGTTCCAAAACTTCTTTTCGGCGGCCCCTTCACCTTCGGCCCGCCGCTCTCCTTCCAGTCGATCGACAGGGTTTCCGAGCCTTCGATGCGCCAGGAAACCTCCACGCGGCCCTTTTCAGCGGAAAGCGCGCCATATTTGGCGGCGTTGCTGGCCAGTTCGAAGAACACCAGGCCGAGCGTGGCCGCCGCGCTCGCATTCAGCCGGAACACCGCTCCATGAACGTCGAGGTTCTGGCCGTCCTTGCCGCCGTAGGAAGACAGCGTCGCCCGCACCAGATTTTCGAGGTCGGCGCCTCCCCATTGATAGGAAGCCAGCAATTCGTGCGTGCGGGCCATCGCCTGCAGGCGGGCGTGGAAGGCGCTCGCGAAATCGTCGAGCGAACCCGATGAACGCACCATGCGCGAGGTGAGCGCCGTGACGGTGGCGAGGATGTTTTTCACGCGATGCTGCAATTCGTGCAGCAGCCGCTCCTGGTTGCGCTCGGCATCCTTGTGGCTGGATATGTCGATGACGGCGGCGATCGCGCCGCGCACATTGCCGAATTCGTCGAACAGCGGGTTGGCCGACATCGTCACGTCGACGTTGTCGCCATTGGCGCGCGCGATCCGCGCTTCAAAACCGGGAATGGCCTTGCCTGTCCGCATCACCTTCAGCAAGGGTTGATCGGCAGCGCGGTGGGCATGGAACTGAGCTTGTCGTCTGTGGCGGGCCGGCCTGCGAGCTCCACCGCATGGCGATTGGCGCGGATCTCCTCGCCATTGCCGTCCTCGGCGATGAAAATGCCGACCGGCACGAGATCGAGGAGGGTCTCCAGGCTGTCGACACGATTGCGCAGGTCATGCGAGAGCGCGCCGATCTTCTCCTCCGCCTGCGCTATCTGCGTGACATCGACAAAAGTGACGACCACGCCGGCGATGACATTGTCAACGGTGCGGTAGGGCAGCACACGCATGATGTAGCGCCGACTGCCTTCGGCACCCTCGATCTGACGCTCGATGGTGCCCAATCGCCGCAGAACCTGCTCAATATCGGCCTGCAGGCCGTCGGCGGCAAAGCGTGGACGCACATGCGCAAGCGGCCGGCCTACGTCGCTTTCGACCAGCCTGAACAGATCCCGCGCCGTTGGCGTGAAACTCTTGATGCAGAGGTCGCGGTCGAGGAACACGGTCGCGATCTGCGTGCTCTCCAGAAGATTGGCCATGTCGTTGTTGGCGCGGCTGAGCTCGTCGACGCGGATGTTGAGCTCGGCGTTGACGGTCTGCAGTTCCTCGTTGATCGACTGCAGCTCTTCCTTCGAGGTTTCCAGCTCCTCGTTGGACGACTGCAGCTCCTCATTGATGGAAGACAGCTCCTCGTTGGAGGACTTCAGCTCCTCATTGGAGGATTCAAGCTCCTCCGTCGTGATCTGCAGGCGCTCCTTGGTTTCCCGGAGCTCCTTTTCGAGTTGGCTGACATTGGCGCTTTCGACGTCGTCGGTGGTGTGGACGGGCTCGCTTTCGGGCTCCGGCTTGATGCCACCGACATCGCGGAACACCAGCATGTAGAGCGGGTCCGAGCCGGCCTCGGCCGGCAGCGGCTGCACGACGAGGCTGATCACCTGGCGGCCGCCATTGGTGCCGATGTTGATCTTGTTCTGGATCGCCACCTGGCCGGTGCTGACCGCCTTGTGCAACGCCGCCCTCAAGTCCATCCGCAGCCCGCGCCGCGCCATGGAAAAGACGTTGGAGTCCGGAGCGCCGGCGGCAAGCTCCAGATATTTTCCCGTGCCGCCCGAAATGTGGATGAGTTCGCCGGCAGCGTTGATCACCACGTAGGCGGGCGAATAGCGGTCGAGCAGCAGCCGTTCGGCGCTTTCCTGCAGGGTTCCGGTCGTCGCTCGCTGGCGCACATGCGGGGCCTGCCGGGCCGCGGCGGCGAGCGGGAATTCAGGCAGCCGCTGCGCCGTGATGCCGGCACGCTTCTGGAACAGGCGACTGGGCTTGTCGATTGTCGAAAACAGCCGCCCGTGACGGGTGACGTTCTCGGAGGATCCGAGGAACAGGTAGCCATTGTTGCGCAGGGCGTAGTGGAAGATCGGCACGATCTTCTCCTGCAGCTCCGGACCCATATAGATCAGCAGGTTGCGGCAGGCGATCAGGTCGAGCTTGGAAAAGGGCGGGTCGCGCAGCAGGTTGTGCGACGAAAACAGGCAGACCTCGCGAAGCTCGGACGCGACACGGTAGGTACCGTCCTCGCGTGAGAAGAATTCTTTCAGCCGCTTCGGCGTGATGTCGGTCGCGATGGTTGCCGGATAGCGCCCGGCGCGGGCAACTTCCAGAGCGCGCTCGTCGATATCGGTGGCGAATATCTGTAGGTTGGGCGAAGCGGCACCGCGCGGCGCGTTCTCCCTGAGCAGCATGGCAATCGAATAGGCTTCCTCGCCGGTGGCGCAGCCCGGCACCCAGACCCTGATCGTCTCGTCCGGCTTGCGTCCCTCGAAAAGCCTGGGGATGACAAGGCGCTCCAGCGCATCGAACGCATGCGGGTCGCGAAAGAAGCTGGTCACGCCGATGAGGAGATCCTGGAACAGGAGATCCACCTGCTGCGGCTCCTCGCGCAGCCTTTCGTAGAAGGCAGCCGGATCGTCGATCTGCAGCACCTGCATGCGGCGCTGGATGCGCCGCAGGATCGTGTTGTCCTTGTAGCCGCTGAAATCATGACCGGTGCGCATGCGAAGCAAGGCGGCGATCCGCGAAAGCTGCTCGGCGACGTCGCGCTTGTGGCGGTCGCGCTCGCTGTCGATGCGGCTGGGGTGGCGGAAATAGCTGACCAGCTTCTCGGCCATGTCCTCGGCCGGAACCACCATGTCGACGAGCCCGCTCTGGACGGCGCTGCGCATCATGCCGTCATACTCGGCGCTTTCCTGCGCGAGCGTGAGCCCGCCGCGCTCCTTGATCGCCCGCAGCCCGATCGTGCCGTCGCTGCCCGTCCCGGAAAGGATGATGCCGGCCGCGTTTTCCACCTGCTCCTGCGCAAGCGAGGTGAAGAAGTCGTCGATCGGCGTTCGCCTGGCGCGCGTGGTCGCCATCCTGGCGACGTGGAAACGACGGTTTTCGACTGTCACCGAGACCCCCGGCGGGATCACGTAGATCTTGTCCGGCTCGATCTCTATACCCTCGGCCGCGGTGAGCGTCTCGATCGAGGTGCAACGCTGGATGATGCTTGCCAGCACGCTCTCATGCTCGGCGTCCAGATGCTGGATCACCACATAGGCAAAACCGCTGTCGGCCGGAACTTCCGGAAAGAATTTCTGCAGTGCCCCGATGCCACCCGCCGACGCGCCTATGCCGATGATGGGAAAGGACCCATCGGCAGGCGCTCTCGTGCCATCGTCTTGGCTAGCCCGCTTTTTCCTTCCTGCTGCCTTCTTCGGTGATTGCGCCATCGTCCGTTACCTGCGTTCGCCTGCTTTCCAGGATGCGCTCGATCACCCTGGCGTCCGCCTCGTATTCCTTGGCTCTTTTGTCCCACTGCGTGGCGAACTGTGAGCGACCCTTCGTCTTTTCTCGCTCGGCCATGCGCCGGGTGAATTCGGCACGCTGCTGATGCGAGCGCAGCAGGCTCCACAATATCTCGTCCGCCTCGACCGCCTGGGCCTCCATCATCGCGTCGGCGGTGAAGGCATGCCCGGTATGGCACCGATAGCGCAGCATGTCACCGTCTTCGATCTCCCACAGGGGCCCGTGGCATTCCGGACATGTAAACACCGACAATTCGCCGAGTCGATCTTCTTTCTTCATGGTCGAATGCTCCTGCGCGGCGACCGCCGCCTCCAGCCTGACACTGGACGGGGCGGGCAAGGTTTTGCCAGCCGGCTCGGCTGCCAGCCTTGCCAGCAAGCCACCCAGCTGGGCGGCGGGCAGACAATGGTCGACATCGACATGATGCAGCGCGCTTCGCACCATAGCCGGCACCAGCGTGTCGCTCGGGTGCTGGACGACGGCCAGCCCGCCGACCGCCTTGATGGCCCTGAGGCCCGCCGTGCCATCGGAAAGGGAGCCTGACAACAGCACGCCGATGACACTGGCGCCGTAGCTCAGCGCGGCCGACCGGAAAAGCGGGTCGATGGCCGGCCGAGCCAGATTTTCGCGCGGTCCGCGTCTCAGCATCATGTGGTCGCCATGCAGCAGAAGGTGGAAGCCCGGGGGAGCCACATAGACATTGCCGGTCTTGAAGGTCGCGCCGTTCCTGGCGACCGAGGTCTTCAGCCGGGCGGCGCGATCAAGGATTTCCGCCAGATAGCTGACCTGGCCGACATGCAGCACGACGAACACGGCTGCCGGCAGATCGGCGGGCAGGTCGCTGACGATCAGCTTCAGCGGTTCCACCCCACCGGCGGAGGCGCCGATTACGATGACGAAGCGGTTGAGCGCGGCAGGCGTCGCCCTGCGTGTCTCATCGTCGTCTGCGGCTGCGACTGGTTCTCGCACTTCGGCCATTACACCATACCAGCGTCACGGAACGCGCTCCCCCTCGGCCTCAAATCAACAATGGGCGAAGGGAAACTATGTTCCACGGCAATCCCCTGCCGCCACAAGCAAGGGGGATGGCGGTAAGCACAATTCCAGGAAAAGTGCGTACCGGCTTTCCGTCCGGAATTGCGTAAAAACAAATACTTAGAGCGAGGTCAGCGATTCCATGAAACACTGAGCCGCACTAGCCGCGCGGCCCGGCGAGGCTAAAATGCCGCTCTACTCCGTCTTCTCGTCCAGCAGCCCCGAGACGAAGTCGAACAGGCCGGGGCGGCGATCGCGGCGCAGGCGCTCGGCGGTGACGATGCCGCGCACCTCGGCGAAGGCGCGGTCGAGATCGTCGTTGACGATGACGAAATCGTATTCCTTCCAGTGCTCGATCTCGAGGCGGGCGTTCTTCAGCCTGGTTTCTATCACCTGCTCCTGGTCCTCGGCGCGGCGCTTCAGCCGCGCCTTCAATTCCTTCATAGACGGCGGCAGGATGAAGATCGAGACGATGTCGGCGCGCATCTTCTCCTTGAGCTGCTGGGCGCCCTGCCAGTCGATGTCGAACAGCATGTCGCGTCCCTGCGCCAGCGCCAGTTCCGCCGGCTCGCGCGGCGTGGCGTAGCAGTTGCCGTGCACCTCGGCCCATTCGAGCAGGGCGTCGGAATCGCGCAGCCGCTCGAACTCGCGCATGGTGCGGAAGTGATAGTGTACGCCTTCGATCTCCGAGCCGCGGCGCGGCCTGGTGGTGACGGAAACCGACAGCTCCAGGCTGGTATCTTTTTCCAGGAGGTTGCGCGCGATCGTCGACTTGCCGGCGCCGGATGGCGACGACAGGACCAGCATCAGACCGCGGCGGCGGATGCGGGCCCCCAGATCCCTGGCAACCATCGGCTCCTTGGCAACCATCCGGGTCACTCCAGATTCTGAACCTGTTCACGGAACTGATCGACGACCGCCTTCAGTTCCAGCCCGATGGCGGTGACCGCAGCGGCATTCGACTTCGAGCACAGCGTATTCGATTCGCGGTTGAATTCCTGCGCCAGAAAATCGAGCTTGCGGCCGATGGCGCCGCCATTGGCAAGCAGCACACGCGCGGAAGCGACATGCGTCTTCAGCCGGTCGATCTCCTCGCGAATGTCGGCCTTGGTGGCGAGGAAGGCCGCTTCCTGGTGCAGGCGGCTGGCGTCGAGATTGGCCGATGCGTCCATCAACAGGCGGACCTGCTCGGCGATGCGGTCGCGGATCGCCGCCGGCTCGCGCGACGGATCGGCCTCGGCCTTCAGCGTCAGCGCCTCGATGGCGTCGATGTGGCCGGCAAGCAGCAAACGCAGCGCGGCGCCCTCGCCCTGGCGCGCCATTTCCAGCCCGGTCAGCACCGTTTCGAGCGACGCAAGAATAGCGCCGTCGAGCGCCGCCCGCGCCTCCTCGGTTTCGATGGTCTCGGGAATGTCGAGCACGCCACGTAGCGCAAGCAGCCCGTCGGCGGTGGCGGGAGCAACACCAAACTGTTCCTGCAGGCGCTTGGCAAGCCCGGCCAGATCCTTGAGGAAGGCCTCGTTGACCACCGGCTGCACCTGATGGCCGGCAGCGCGGCCGACCGTCAGCGTCGCCTGGAAATTGCCGCGCGAAAAACGCTTCTGGATCGTCTGCCGAACGGCCGGCTCCAGCCGCTCGAAGCCTTGCGGCAGCCGCAATCTGACCTCGATGCTCTTGCCGTTGACCGACTTCACCTCCCAGGCGATCGAATTGCCGTCATATTCGGCGACCGCCCGTGCAAAACCGGTCATGCTTTGCAGATTCATGATGCCCTTGCGCCCCCTTGCGCGCGGCCGCGGATGACCGCGCAACCCATGCGGTCCAGCGTTTCATGGAATCGCCCAACCGCTCCAACTATTTGTTTCCACGCAATTCCAGACGGAAAACCGTTCCGTGCTTTTCCTGGAATTGCTCCATAAACTCAGCGCTCTCCAATCAGGCGCCGCCGTCAAAATATCAATGCGCCCCTTGCCGCCGAGTGCCAAGGGACAAGTTCAAAAACGGTTTATCGCTATTGGGCGGCGCCCGCATCGCCGCCGGCGTCGCCACCCCCATCCCCATCGGCCGGCGCGTCGGTCTGGCCCTCGACCTTTGCGGCGCCGGCCTTGGCGGCGTCCTCGGCCTGCTTCTTCTGCAGCGCGCGGTAGCGGGCAACGTTCTGGTTATGCTCTTCGAGCGTCGCGGCGAAGACGTGGCCGCCAGTGCCGTCGGCGACGAAATAGAGGTCATCGGTCTTCGACGGGTTGGCGACGGCCTCAAGCGCCGCTCGGCCTGGGTTGGCGATCGGCGTCGGCGGCAGGCCGTTGATCAGATAGGTGTTGTAGGGCGTCTGCTTGTCGATGTCGGACTGGTAGATCGGGCGATCGGTGGGTTTTCCCTTGCCGCCGAACAGGCCGTAGATGATGGTCGGATCGGACTGCAGCCGCATGCCCTTGGCCAGCCGGTTGAGGAAGACGGCGGCCACGCGCGAGCGCTCGTCGCCCCTGCCCGTCTCCTTCTCGACGATCGAAGCCAGCGTAACGAAATCCTCGACATTGGCGATCGGAAGATCCGGCGCGCGCCGCTCCCAGACATCGTCAACCAGCTTCTTCTGGTCGGCGAGAAGCTTGTCGATCATCTGCTGGCGCGTGGCGCCGCGTGTGAAGCGCAGCGTGTCGGTGGCAAGACTGCCTTCCGGCGGCATGGCCGCGGGCATGTCGCCGGTCAGCGCGTCCTGCTCGGCGATGCGCTGCAGCGCCTGCTCGACCGTCAGCCCCTCGGGGATGGTCAGCGAATACATCACCGACTTGCCGCTCTTCAGGAGTTCCATGATGTCGCGCATCGAAGCGCGCGGCTTGATCTCGTATTCACCGGCCCTGAGCGCGGAATCATTGCCGGTCGCGCGCACACCAAGGCGAAAGATGCGAGCGTCGCTGATCAGGCCGCGCCGCTCGAGCTGGTCGGCGATGTCCTGGACGCCGGTGTTCGGCTTGACCAGGAAGGTGTCGCCGTTGGCCGACGGGCCGGGCTCGGTGAACGCCTGCTTGCCGAAATATAGCGCGGCGCCGGCCGCCAGGATCATCAGCATCACCAGCGAGATAACGAAATTCATGAACACGACGACCTGGCTGCGCGAGGCGCGCGAGCGTCTCGGCGGCGGCGTACCGGCCTCGGGACGCAGCGCCTCGGCCGCCGTCTTCGGGACGATCGGACCAGACGCGGCCTGCTGCTTTCCGAATTCTCCGCTGCCGCCCGGATTTGTGTTCATAGCGCCCTACCATCTGATCTCTTGGAGAGGCGAGCGTCCCAGAGGACGCGCGAACCACGCTCCAACATTTCAACCCTGCGCCTCGTGCCTTGCGAAAACCGGCTCCGACTTTCGGTCCGACGCGCGAATCCCCAAGGGCAGAGTAGGGGCGAATATGGCAAAATTGACGACAGGCCGCGCGAGCGGCCGCCGGCTCCACGCTCAGCCATTGTAACGCTGGAAGACGAGCGAGGCGTTGGTGCCGCCGAAGCCGAAGGAGTTGGACAGCGCCACGTCGATCTGGCGGGCGCGCGGCTTGTTCGGCACGAGGTCGATCGCCGTCTCGCGCTCAGGATTGTCGAGGTTGATGGTGGCGGGCGCCGTGTTGTCGCGGATGGCGAGGATCGAGAAGATCGCCTCCGCCGCGCCCGCCGCGCCCAGGAGATGGCCGATCGACGACTTGGTCGACGACATCGAGATCTTCGAGGCGGCATTGCCGACAAGGCGCTCGACCGCGCCGAGCTCGATCGTGTCGGCCATGGTCGAGGTGCCGTGCGCGTTGATGTAATCGATGTCGGCCGGCGAAAGCTTCGCCCGCTTCAGCGCCGCCGTCATGCAACGGAAGGCGCCGTCGCCGTCCTCGGCCGGAGCGGTGATGTGGTAGGCGTCGCCGGTCAGGCCGTAGCCGGTGACCTCGGCGTAGATTTTCGCGCCGCGCGCCTTGGCATGTTCGAGCTCTTCCAGCACGACAACGCCGGCGCCCTCGCCCATGACGAAGCCGTCGCGGTCGCGGTCATAGGGACGGGAAGCCTTTTGCGGCGTTTCGTTGCGCTCGGTCGACAGCGCGCGGCAGGCAGCGAAGCCGGCCAGCGAAAGCCGGGTCACAGGTGCCTCGGCGCCGCCGGCCAGCATCACGTCGGCATCGCCGAAGATGATCAGCCGGGCGGCATCGCCGATGGCGTGCGCGCCGGTCGAGCAAGCGGTGACGACGGCATGGTTGGGGCCTTTCAGCCCGTGCCGGATCGACACCTGCCCCGACACCAGGTTGATGATGTTTCCGGGAATGAAGAACGGGCTGATGCGGCGCGGCCCGCGCTCGTGCAGGATCAGCGCGTTCTCGGCAATGCCCTCGAGCCCGCCGATGCCGGAGCCGATCATGACGCCGGTCGCGCAGCGCTCTTCTTCGGTGCTCGGCCGCCAGCCGGAATCCTTCAGCGCCTCGTCGGCGGCCACGATCCCGTAGAGGATGAAGTCGCCGATCTTACGCAGTTCCTTCGGCTCGAGCACGGCTTCGGGATTGAGCGTGCCGTTGGAGCCGTCACCGCGCGGAATGACGTGGGCGATCTTGCAGGCAAGATCCTCCACTTCGAATTCGGTGACGCGCTTGGCGGCGCTGCGGCCGGTCAGCAGTTCCTTCCAGCTGTGCTCGAAGCCCATGCCGAACGGCGAAACCAGGCCAAGGCCCGTGACGACGACACGCCTCATCGCAGGTCCTCCCCGATCATGCCTGCGAAAAGCCTCAGGCAGAGGCCTTGTCGATGTACTTTACGGCATCGCCGACGGTCAGGATGGTCTCGGCGGCATCGTCCGGAATCTCGACGCCGAACTCTTCTTCGAACGCCATGACGAGTTCGACCGTGTCGAGGCTGTCTGCGCCCAGATCGTCGATGAAGCTCGCCTGCTCCGTCACCTTGTCGGCATCGACGCCCAGGTGCTCGATGACGATCTTCTTGACGCGCTCTGCGGTGTCACTCATTTGGGGCATCCTCGTCTTATGTTGAGTTGTCTTCGTTAGCGGGCGGAATGCCGCTAATCAAGCTGAAATATGGTCTTGCGGGTAACGCAACGCCACAGGACCGGTTTTTGCCCGAACCGCCGGGTTGCGGGCCGCATTACACGAAAAATGCGGGAGGTCCAAGCCGAAATGGCGCTTTTCACAACCGCCGGACCTTGGTCCGTCAACACACCCTAGATCATCGCCATGCCGCCATTCACATGAATGGTCTGGCCGGTGACATAGGCCGCTTCGTTGGAGGCGAGATAGGCAACCGCGGAGGCGACTTCGGCGCTGGTGCCCATGCGCCGGGTCGGGATCGCCGCCATGATCGTCTCCTTCTGCTTGTCGTTGAGCTTGTCGGTCATGGCCGATTCGATGAAGCCCGGGGCGACGCAGTTGACGGTGATGTTGCGGGTGGCGATCTCCTGCGCCAGCGACTTGGAAAAGCCGATCATGCCGGCCTTGGAGGCGCAGTAATTGGTCTGGCCGGGATTGCCGGTGACGCCGACCACCGAGGTGATGTTGATGATGCGGCCATGGCGGCGGCGCATCATCGGATGGGTCAGCTCACGGGTCAGGCGGAAGACGGCGGTGAGGTTGACCTCCAGCACGCTGTCCCAGTCGGCATCCGACATGCGCACGAACAGGCCGTCCTTGGTGATGCCGGCATTGTTGACGAGGATGTCGACGCCTTCGAGATCGGCCTCCGCCTTCTGGCCGAGCGCCTTGACCTCGTCGCGGTCGGACAGGTTGGCCGGGAACAGCTTCACGCGGTCACCGAGCTCGGCGGCCAACGCTTCGAGCTTCTCGATGCGCGTGCCATGCAGGCCGACGATCGCGCCCTGGCTGTGCAGCACGCGGGCGATCGCCTCGCCGATGCCACCCGATGCGCCGGTGACGAGCGCCTTGCGGCCGGTCAGTTCGAACATTCTTCTCTCCTGATTCCAGAGAACACCCTGCTTATGGGTGGGGTGAAAGTCGCTAAGTTATGCAAACGCCGCAAGCGCCGCCTCGACATCTGCCGCCGTGCCGACGGCACCGGTGGCGACGTCGCGGTTGATGCGCCGCGCCAGGCCAGACAGCACCTTGCCGGCGCCGATTTCGTAGAGCGTAGCGACACCGTTGGCGGCGAACCACTCCACCGTCTCGCGCCAGCGCACGCGGCCCGTCACCTGCGCGACCAGGCGCCGGGCGATCTCGTCGGGATCGCTGGTCGGGGTGACCGTGACGTTGGAGACGACGGGAACCACCGGCGCGCTCTTCGCCACGCCGGCCAGCGCCTCGCGCATGATTTCGGCGGCCGGCGCCATCAGCGCCGAGTGGAAGGGGGCGGAGACCTGCAGCATCAGCGCCCGCTTGGCACCCTTTTCCGTGCACAGCTTCGCCGCGAGCTCGACCGCGGGCTTGGCGCCGGAGATCACCAGCTGGCCGCCGCCATTGTCATTGGCGACCTGGCAGACGGAGCCTTGTGCCGCCTCGGCGCAGGCTGCCTCGACCTCGGCCTGCTCCAGACCGATGATTGCCGCCATGGCGCCCTCGCCCGCCGGCACCGCCGCCTGCATGGCATTGCCGCGCACGCGCAGCAGCCGCGCGGCATCCGCCACGGAAACGAAGCCGGCGGCGGCAAGCGCCGAATATTCGCCCAGCGAGTGCCCGGCGACGCAGGCCACCTTGTCCTTCAGCGAAAAGCCACCCGCCTCCAGCGCGCGGATCGCGGCCAGCGACACTGCCATCAGCGCCGGCTGGGCGTTGGCGGTCAGCGTCAGCGTCTCTTCCGGCCCTTCCCAGATCAGCTTCGACAGTTTCTCGCCAAGCGCGTCGTCGACTTCCTCGAACACTTTGCGTGCCTCGGGGAAGGCGTCCGCCAGGTCCTTGCCCATGCCGACAGCCTGGCTGCCCTGTCCCGGAAAGGTGAATGCGACGGCCATGTCGAGGCTCTCCAATGGCTGATTTTTCCTGCCTGTGGCGCAAGGCGGACGGCCAAGTCAAGCCCGCGGTTGCCCAATGCGACGCCAAATCGCCGCGCGAGTGCCTGTTCCAAAAGACTTTTTTTCGATCACACCTGATGAAAACCGCTCACGAATCGTTTGCTGGCTCTTCTTATTTTCGCCACAGGCCGCTAGCTTTTAGATGACAGTTCCATGACAGAACGGTGACGCGGGTGGAAAAACGCGTTTCGCGGGCCGGGGGAAGTGAAGTGGCAAGGATCAGCAAGGGCGCGGCCAGACCCGCGCCGCAGTTCTTGGAAGACGATCCGTCCACCGGCTACCTGCCGGGGCGGAGATGGCCGATCGTCCGCTACGGTCTCGTCACCCTTCTCGCTTCCGCCATACTGGTGTTCGCGATCGAGTGGATCGTGCGCGGCGATTTTTCCGGCACGGTCGCCTTCTTCCTGCAGCCCTTCAAGCCGGGCTGGACCACCATCATCGTCTTCGCGCTGGTGCTGATCGGGCTCGACGCCGTCATCGGCCGCAGCCACCAAGGCCTGATGATCGTGGCGCCGCTGACGCTGGCGCTGGCCTTTGTCGGTCACCAAAAATCGCACTATCTCGGCGATCCGCTCTACCCGACCGATTTCCTCTATTCCCGCCAGATCATGGCGCTGATGCCGCTTCTGGTGCGCGAACGGCCGTGGACCGCCGCCATGCTGGCGGTGGGGATCATCGCCGGCTTGGCGCTGCTCGCTTATGGCTGGCGCCTGTGGCGCCGCAAGGTGCCGATCCTCAGCCGCAAGGGACGGCTGGCGCGGCTGACGCTGACGGTGCCGCTGCTCGCCTTCTTCGTCTCGATCATGGATTACGCCACCTTCTCGTGGACCCGCGACCGGCTGCAGATCATCCCGATCATGTGGGACCAGAAGGAAAACTACGCCTCCAACGGTTTTGCGCTGGCCTTCGCGCTCAACGTGCCGATGGCGCATGTTTCGGCGCCTTCGGGCTATTCGGACAAGGCGATCGCGGCGATCGAGCGGCCCCAGGTGACGGCCTCGGTGCCCGACGAGAAGCCCGACATCATCGTCGTCATGAGCGAATCCTTCTGGGATCCGACCAAGCTGCCGGGCGTCACCATCACGCCGGACCCGATCCCCAATGTGCGGGCGCTGCGCTCCGGCTACATGTTCTCGCCGGAATTCGGCGGCATGACCGCCAATATCGAGTTCGAGGCGCTGACCGGCTTTTCCAACGCCTTCCTGCCGGCGGGCTCGATTCCCTACCAGCAGTATGTGCGCACGCCGACGCCGTCGCTGGCGACCTTCCTGAAGAGCGAGGGCTACCGGGCGCGCGCCATCCATCCGGGCACCAACTGGTTCTGGAACCGCGGCGCGGTCTATGCCGATTTCGGCTTCAACGACTTCCGCTCCGAGGAGACGCTGCCGCCGATGCAGAAGCGTGGACCGCTTGCCTCGGACGCGGCGATGACCGATGAGATCATGCGCGAGGCGGACGCCAGCGAAGACCCGGTCTTCCTGTTTGCCGTCAGCCTGCAGAACCACGGGCCCTACGAGCCGTACCGCTATTACAATCCGACCCACAAGGTCGCCGCGCCGATCAGTTCCTGGGCGCGGGAATCGCTGCTGAGCTATGCTGAAGGCTCCGCTGACGCCGACCGCGGCCTGCAGCGCCTGGTCGAATGGGCAAAGAAGCGCGAGCGGCCGACGGTGATCGCCTTCTTCGGCGACCACCTGCCGCCGCTCGGGCCGGTCTATGTCGAGACCGGCTTCCTCAAGGACAATGTCGCGCCGCGCAAGGAAGCGCCGGAGGCGGCGCTCGAGCACCACCAGACGCCGCTGATCATCTGGTCGAACCGCACCGGCCCGGCCGAGGACGTGGGCGCGGTGAGCCCCGCCTTCCTGCCCTACCACATCCTGACCACCGCCGGGATCACGCATCCCTACTATACCGGCTTCCTCGGCGCCCTGCGCGAGCGCTACCGCGTCGTCGACCGCAACATTCTGCTGTCGCCGGCCGGCGCGGCGTCGCCCGACTGGGCGCGCCAGAAGAAGATCGACCCTGCGATCAACGATTTCCGCCTGCTGCAATACGACATGATGTTCGGCAAGCGAAACGCCGCGCCCGACTTCTTCCCCGAGACGGTCGACAAGGTCGTCGCCCATACGAGCTGAGTGCTGCGGCTTTTCAGAACTGCGACAGCAAGGACCCCTGCTTGAAACGCACTCTCCCTTGCCTTCCTGGGGAATTCCTGTATAGACGCCCGCAATCTGCCGGTCCTTGCTGGGGGCTGAACGGAGGGCCGAGGGTTTTCTCGAAAACCCGCGTGTGAAGCCAGAAGCGCTTCCGCCTCCCGTGTCTCCGCTCTCGACCGTCTCGTCATGCTCCTTTCTTCCCCGCTTCGCGGGTCAGAGAAGTTGCAGAGGCTTTAGCCGCGAGGAACCGGGAGAGAAACGAAGAAAGGCACCGATACACTATGGCTCTATACGAACATGTGTTCCTTGCCCGGCAGGACCTCTCGCAGCAGCAGGTCGATGCGCTTGTCGAACAGTACAAGGGCGTCATCACCGCGAATGGCGGGTCCGTCGGCCGGGTCGAGAACTGGGGACTGAAGTCCCTCACCTACCGGGTCAACAAGAACCGGAAGGCTTACTACACGCTGATGGACCTGACCTGCCCGCCGGCCGCGCTCAACGAGATGGAGCGCCAGATGGGCCTGTCCGAGGACGTGCTGCGCTTCCTGACCGTCAAGGTCGAGGCGCATGAGGAAGGCCCGTCCGCGATGATGCAGAAGCGCGAAGAGCGCTCCGAGCGCGGCGGCTTCGGCGACCGCGACCGTGGCGACCGCGGCCCGCGTTCGTTCGGCGACCGCGATCGCGGCGACCGTGGCGATCGTCCGCCGCGCAGCTTCGATGGCGAGCGCGGTCCGCGCCGCCCGCGTGAAGGCGTTGAAGGGGGTGCAGAATAATGGTCGACATCAACCAGATCCCGACCCGGCGCCCGTTCCATCGCCGCCGCAAGACCTGCCCGTTCTCCGGCGCCAACGCGCCCAAGATCGACTACAAGGACGTGCGTCTGCTGCAGCGCTACATTTCCGAGCGCGGCAAGATCGTGCCGTCGCGCATCACCGCCGTCAGCCAGAAGAAGCAGCGCGAGCTCGCCAAGGCGATCAAGCGTGCCCGCTTCCTTGGTCTGCTGCCCTACGTGGTCCGCTAAGACTTCCGAAGCGGGCGGCCAGCCGCCCGCTTCTTCCCCACGGCGACGGGCGCCGCAGGGTGGACATCAAATCCCGGGTTGAGGCCGAAAGCCTCTAACTGCCGCGACAGGCAGGACAGCGACACGGCGGCAACGCCCCTTTTGCTTCCTGACCTGTTCCAGATCAATCCGGCGCCGATCCCCGTGATCGACGCTCCAGACGAAGGAACAAAACCATGGAAGTCATTCTTCTCGAGCGCGTTTCCCGCCTCGGCCAGATGGGCGACACCGTCAAGGTCAGGGACGGGTTCGCCCGCAATTTCCTGTTGCCGCAGGGCAAGGCGCTGCGCGCCAACGAAGCCAACAAGAAGAAGTTCGAAGGCCAGCGGGCCCAGCTCGAAGCGCGTAACCTCGAGCGCAAGTCGGAAGCCTCGCAGGTCGCCGAAAAGCTCGACGGCAAGAGCTTCGTGGCCGTGCGTTCGGCCGGCGAGACCGGCCAGCTCTACGGTTCGGTGTCGACCCGCGACATAGCCGACCTGCTGACGGCGGAAGGCTTCTCGGTCAACCGCAACCAGATTCAGCTCAACCATCCGATCAAGACCATCGGCCTCACCAATGTGGCGATCGCGCTGCATCCGGAAGTCGAGGTCACGATCACGCTCAACATCGCCCGCACCGCGGACGAGGCCGAACGTCAGGCCAAGGGCGAGACGCTGACGACGGCCGAAGCCATCTATGGCGACGACATCAACGACAATGCGCGGCCGGAAAACTTCTTCGACCCGAACGCCGAGTTCGAAGGCGGCGAAGACAACGCCTGACCTGGCACGATCGAGCGCCGCGGCGGTGCTCGAAAACGCCTTGTCGCCCTCCGGTTTCGACTGGACCAATGCCCGGGCCTCGCGCCCGGGCATTTTTATACCAAATGGAACTTTCCGAACCCCCATATCTTGATGCAGACTACAGCGTCGCGCGTCCTTTGGACGCACAAAGGACGTCGTAGTCCTTTGACTTGGCGCATGATCCCCGCGCGAAATCGACTGCGATTTCGGGACCCTGCGCCAGGCCATCCTGTCTGACGTTGGGGACATTTGGTCATGAATATTCTGTTGAAGCGCCTTCTCGACCGCCTGGTGCGCACCGGCAATCTCAAGGTGACCGGGCCGAAGGGCTCGACAGTGGTCTTCGGCGACGGCAGCGGCGAGCCAGTGCACATGCACATCAAGACCAAGCACGCCGAACGCGCCATCAGCTTCGATCCGATGCTGGCGGTACCGGAAGCCTATATGGACGGCGAACTCGATATCCTCGAAGGCGGCGTGCTTGGGGTGATGCGCATCGCCTTCCAGAACATGGGCAGCGGCGGCATCGACGCGACATGGTCGAAGGCGATCGAAGGCCTGCGCCACGCCTTCCGCCGGCTGCAGCAGATCAACACCGCGTCGCGCTCACGCCGCAACGTACAGCGCCACTACGATCTCTCCGGCGATCTCTACCGGCTCTTCCTCGACGACGACATGCAGTATTCCTGCGCCTACTTCGAGCAGCCCGACATGACGCTGGACGAGGCGCAGGCGGCCAAGAAGCGGCACATCGCCGCCAAGCTCCGACTGAAGGCCGGCCAGACGGTGCTCGACATCGGTTCCGGCTGGGGCGGGCTCGGCCTCTATCTCGCCAAGGCCTTCGACGTCGATGTGCAAGGCGTCACGCTGTCGACCGAGCAGCACGGCGTCGCCACCGACCGAGCCCATGTGCAAGGGCTGCAGGACAGGGTGCATTTCGACCTCAAGGATTATCGCTCGCTCAACGAGCGCTTCGATCGCATCGTCTCGGTCGGCATGTTCGAACATGTCGGCGTCAACCACTACCGCACCTTCTTCGACAAGTCTGCGACGCTGCTCAAGCCCGATGGCGTGATGCTGCTGCACACGATCGGCCGTTCCGGCGTGCCGTGGGCGACCAGCGCTTTCGTCCGCAAATATATCTTCCCGGGCGGCTACATACCGGCGCTTTCCGAAGTCATGCCGGCGATCGAAAAGTCGGGCCTCGTCGTCACCGACATCGAGATGCTCAGGCTGCATTATGCCGACACGCTGAAGCATTGGGGCCTGCGCTTCGCCGCCAACCGCGACAAGGCCAAGGCGATCTATGACGAACGCTTCTGCCGCATGTGGGAATTCTATCTCGCCGCCTCGGAGGCCGCCTTCCGCTGGCAGGACCTGGTGATCTTCCAGATCCAGCTCGCCGAGAAGAACGACACGCTGCCGGTCACCCGCGACTACATGGCCAAATGCGAAAAGGCGCTGGAAATGCGCGACATGGGCCACCGGCAGGAACCGGCGGT